>JBDZVC010000158.1:0-9054 GCA_040255475.1 Phyllobacteriaceae bacterium
CCGCGCGTCCATAATTCCGGCCACTGGACCGAGGCGGCCTGCGTCGTCTCCCAGTTCGAGCAGCACATAAGGGCGATTGCCGGCCTGCCGCTCGGGGCGCCTAACCGGCACTCGAATTGCGTTATGGAAAACCTGATCGGCGACGATATGGATCGCGTGCCGGCGCTTCTCGGGGAGCCGAACCTGATGCTGCATCTCTACGGCAAGGCCGAGACGCGGTCCGGCCGCAAGATGGGGCATTTCACGCGGCTAAACATCGAATAACTTCATAGGGGAGCCGAGCAGATGAGAATCCGCCCGGCTCTCTTTTACTACTTTACAACCGTCTGCAATGATCGCATTTCGGAAGGCCGCCGGTGCCGGAAATGCGGTTTTGCTTCTCGATGTTATTTCCCTCCGTACATTGGTCGTTATCATGATAGACCTTTGTGCCGGGGAGTTTCGAGTGGAACGGATTTACCTTCGCCATCTAACTATCTCGTCTACCGAAGCACACATCCAAGTTAATAGATCGAGTGATCTCCTGCTCTACCTTAGACTCTAGGCATGGAATCTCGATCCAGCCTGACTTGGATGGCTATCAACCTCAGGCCAGTCTTATCGGTCTCGTATCAATGCGCCGTCCTATCACCGAATGGACGACTCATCGATCTCTGTCTAGCAAAAATCTACCCGTATAGCGATAGTAATTATTGCTATTCATCTTAAGATTGTAGTTTGACGACAAGGCAGCGGCTGTTGACAGCCGCGTCGTTCCTCGTTTATGAGCACGTCGATTGCGGCGCGCCTTCTGGCGCGTCTTTGATTTCAGGCCTTACGGCGGTGTCAAACCCCACGGGCCAAGCTGAACGGCTCGGAAAATGAAGATCAAAAATTCGCTCAAGGCACTGAAGGCCCGCCACCGCGACAACCGTCTGGTTCGCCGCAAGGGCCGCGTCTACATCATCAACAAGACTGCGCCGCGCTTCAAGGCCCGCCAGGGCTGAGCCTTTACCGGTACGTCTTTTTGATCTGAAGCTCTACCTTTTGAGTTGATCTCGGGCCGCGCCGGGATAGATTCCCGTTATGCGTGGTCTTTTCGCTTTATTCTTTTTGTCGCTTTTCGCGGTTCCGGTCGCGGCCGCCGAGCCCGCACCTTCGGTGAAGGTATTGCCGATCGTGCCTGCTGCTACGCCCAAGGCAGCCGACCCGTTCGAATTGGCTCATGCCAAGCGCCTCGACAAGCTTTTCGCCGGATTGAAGCGGGAGCGCAACGAGCAGGCGGCCGATCGCATCTCGCAGCAAATCATGCAGGTTTGGCTCGATTCCGGCAGTGCTACGGTCGATCTCCTGATGCAATGGGCGAATGACGCTATCCAGGCCAAGAAATATCCCGTCGCGCTCGATTTTCTCGATCAGGTCATCGCCCTCGATCCTTCCTATGCGGAAGGGTGGAATCATCGCGCTACTGTCCATTACATGATGGGTGACTTCACTATGTCGATGGCCGACATCGACAAGACGCTCCAGATCGAACCGCGCCATTTCGGTGCGCTCGCCGGCATGGCCGAAATCCTTAAGGACACGGGCCGCAAGGAACTGGCGCTCAAGGCCTATGAACGGGTGCTTCAGGTCTATCCGATGTTGCGAAGCGCGCAAAGCGCTGTAGAGACGCTGACCCAGGACATGGCCGGCCAAGACATCTGAACGCTCTTCGTTAAAGCTGCGACACGGTCTGCAAAGCCCGTGATCGCCCCGCTATATGCCGCCCAGTCCGTCGGAGCCGATATAGGCGATGCGCAGCATGTTGGTGGCACCGGGCGTCCGAAGCGGCACACCGGCGGTGACGATCACCCGGTCGCCCGGCCGGCCAAACTGTTCCTCGAAGGTAATGCGGCAGGCGCGGTCGACCATGTCGTCGAGATCGGTGGCATCTTCGGTCACCACGCAATGTGTGCCCCAGGCGAGCGACAGACGCCGTGCCGTCGCCACGACCGGCGACAGCGCGATGATCGGCACCTGCGGGCGCTCGCGCGCGGCGCGAAGCCCGGTCGTGCCGGAAGCCGTGTAGGTGATGATTGCCGACAGGTTGAGCGTCTCGGCGATCTGCCTTGCCGCAGCCGAGATCGCGTCGGCGCCGGTCGCCTCGGGCGGCGAGCGCTGGGCGTTGATGATGCCGGGATAGGTCGGATCGCGCTCCACCTGGATGGAAATCGCGTTCATCATCGAGACAGCTTCAACCGGATATTTCCCGGCCGCCGATTCCGCCGATAGCATGATGGCGTCGGCGCCCTCATAGACGGCGGTGGCGACGTCGGAGACCTCCGCGCGTGTCGGCACGGGCGCGGCGATCATGGATTCCAGCATCTGAGTGGCCACCACCACCGGCTTGCCGGCGCGTCGTGCGGCGCGGGTGATCTGCTTTTGAATGCCCGGTACCGACTCGACCGGCATCTCGACGCCGAGGTCGCCGCGCGCCACCATCAGTGCATCGGAGAGTTCGATGATCTCGGCAAGCCGTGCCACCGCCTGCGGCTTCTCGATCTTGGAGAGCAGCGCCGCACGGCCGCGCGCCACCTTGCGCACCTCGGCCAGATCCTCCGGCCGCTGGATGAAGGAAAGCGCGATCCAGTCCACGCCTGTCGCCAGCACGGCGTCCAAATCCCTGCGATCCTTCTCGGTCAGCGCGCCCACCGGCAGCGTTGTGTCGGGAACGCTAACACCCTTGCGGTCGGAGATCGCAGTGCCGGAAACCACGCGGCAGCGGACGGAACGGCTGTCCGTCTCTTCCGCCACCAATGCCAATCGGCCGTCATCGACCAGGAGGCGGTCGCCAGGACGGACCGATTGCAGGATTTCCGGATGGGGAAGGAAGACGCGGGTGACATCGCCCGGCTCGGGATTGTCGTCGAGCGTAAAGCTCTGGCCGGGCTTCAGTTCCGCCTTGCCTCCGGTGAACGTTCCAACGCGGAGCTTCGGGCCCTGCAGGTCGGCAAGGATGCCGATCGGTCGGCCGACCTTATCCTCGACTGCACGGATGCGCGCGACGAGCGCGCGCATCGTTTCATGATCGGTGTGGCTCATATTGATGCGGAAAGCATCCGCGCCGGCCTCGAAGAGCTTCTGGATCATTGCCTCGTTGGACGAGGCGGGACCAAGCGTGGCGAGGATCTTGACCTTGCGGCTGCGTCTCATTGGCTGTCCGATCCGGGATTGCCTGAGGCGGGGTTACCCGATCCTCTAACTGTGGCGGTGCCGCTCATGGCCGGCTGATCGGTCAGTTGCACCATCCAGCTCGATTGCTTGCCCGTGTCGTATTCCTTGAAGCCGGCGCGCTGGAAACCCCGCGCGAAGCAATCGTTGACACCGGCGATCTTAAACTCCTTGTCGGCGACGCACATGTTGACCGCTCCGTCCCAGCGGCCACCATGGTCGGCATCCTCGGCATAGAGATAATAGTAGCGCGAGGAAAGCGGCCCTTCGATCAGCGTCTTGCAACTCGATCCTTCGATGTGCCACCAGCCTTCCGTCACCCAACCGGCCTTGGCCCGGTACCCGATCGCAACGCCGATCAGGTTCTGGGTCGCATTGCAGACGCGGAAATCGGCGAGAGCGGGCGTGGAGAACAGCGCCATGCCGCCGGTGCAGGCCGCGGCGAAAACGACAAGAGCCACCTTGCGGCCACCCCGCTTCGCTGCTGCGGAACCCGAATCCATGCCGTTCGCCTGTAACAGCCCCATTTCAAGACGCCTCTTTTCGAAGATAGCCCGGCCTGTGTCAACGCGTTGGCGAGGATCGGAAGAATGGTCCCCGTCTATTTGGTGCTTTCGTGGATTTCGGCGGAAAGATTGTCGAAACGACGGCATTGCACCGGCATCGGGTTCGTGGAATGACCGGGGCTTGCAAAGCTTCATGGCGTGCCGGATGACGAAGACTTCCCGATTCTCTCCGTTCGAACTGATCGAGGGCGATCGCGGCGGCGGCATGTTGCTTCTCGCCGACCATGCCGGACGCGGACTGCCGGAGGAATATGGCAGTCTCGGCTTGCCCGAGACTGAGTTCGACCGACACATCGCCTACGATATCGGCGTGGAGGGGGTAACGCGGCGACTAGCGGCGCTGACCGGTGCACCGGCGGTGATGGCGCGTTTCTCGCGGCTTCTCGTCGATCCAAACAGGGGAGAAGATGATCCAACGCTGATCCGGCAACTCTACGACGGGACCGTAGTCCCAGAGAATTACCCGATGTCGGCAACGGAGCGGGAGCGCCGGCTTGACCGCTTCTACCGGCCTTATCACGATGCCGTTGCCTCTCTGGTTGCCTCAGTCGCCGAAGGATCGGGCAGGGCGCCGTTCCTCTTCTCCGTTCATTCCTTTACGCCGCGCATGCAGGGTGTCGAGCGGCCCTGGCATGTCGGCATATTGTGGGACAGCGACAATCGCGCGGTCGATCCGATGCTCGCCGCATTGAGGGGAGAGAAAGGGCTCGTCGTCGGCGACAACGAGCCCTATGACGGCGCGCTGCGCGGTGACACGATGTTCAAACACGCCATCGTCAACGGTTTCGCCCATGCGCTCATCGAAATCCGCCAGGATCTGATCCGCGAGCCGGATGGCCAGCGGGAATGGGCGGAACGGTTGACGCCGATGCTTGAAGCCATCAATGCCCGACCCGATATCCATGAGGTGAAGCAGTTCGGCTCCCGTACGGGGCCGTTATGAAGGAACATCGACCATGACCGAGCTCAGCAAGGAACAGAAGCGGGATTTCGAGGCTGCGGCCTTCCGCACCCTCATCGGTCATCTGCGTGAGCGGGCGGATGTCCAGAACATCGATCTGATGAATCTCGCCGGTTTCTGCCGCAACTGCCTCTCGAACTGGTATCGTGAGGCTGCCGAGGCCACCGGGGTCACACTCACGAAGGAAGAGTCGCGCGAGATCATCTACGGAATGCCCTATGATGAATGGCGCGCCAGGCACCAGACCGAAGCGAGCGAGGCCAAGAAAGCCGCGTTCGAGGCCAACCGGCCGAAGGATTAGTCTCGTCTGAGCTTCCGATTGCGTGCAGGACTGTTTTCTCCTTGACCGTTCGGGCAGGGTCGGGCATCGAAGCCGCCGTTTTCCTGCCGCGACAGGTTCCTTGAGTCGCGGCGCAATTCCCGTGGAGATGCTCAATGGCCGACGAAGTCACCGATTCCTCGCAAACCGTCGCCGCCGGTCAGTTGAGGGCGTTCATCGAACGTATCGAGCGCCTCGAAGAGGAGAAGCAGTCGCTGGCCGACGATATCAAGGATGTCTACGCCGAGATGAAGGGCACCGGATTCGATACCAAGGCCGTGCGCACGATCGTGCGCCTGCGCAAGAAGGATCAGGCCGAGCGGCAGGAAGAGGAAGCGATCCTCGATCTCTACAAAGCTGCGCTCGGCATGGCTTGACGAACCGACAGGGCAACGCGCGTTCACGGCGCTGTACCGCCTCCAGCTGTCTCCTGCAGGGAAGTCACGGACGGTGGCAATGCGGCTCATGTCTGCTATAGTGGCCAGCTTGGCCCCTTCTGACTGGGCTGGCTGAATTCATGGGCGTACCCGAGGAGCATGCGGCCGAGGTGTGGTGCACGCGCATGACCAACGGCTCTGGCACCTCAATTCGCGGATAGGTTGCCGACCTTTTCCTCAACGCGCCTTTTCGAGCTGCCAGTTCAGACCAGAGCGTACGGCCGGCCACTCTGGTGCGATGACACTGTACACGCAGGTATCGCGAAGCGTGCCGTCGGACATACGTAAATGTTGACGCAAAATGCCGTCGAGCTTTGCTCCCAGTCGCTCGATGGCGCGCCGGCTTTGATGGTTGAGAAAGTGCGTGCGAAACTCGACCGCCAGACAATCGAGGTCGTCAAAGGCATGCGAGAGCAACAGCAATTTTGCTTCCGTATTCAACGGAGTCCGCTGGACTCGCTTTGCATACCATGTCGCTCCGATCTCCAAACGGGGGCCTTGAAGATCGATGTTCAAATAGGTCGTCATCCCAACCACCCGCCGCGTCGCCTTTTCAATCACGGCGAAGGGCAACATCGTGCCGGCAGCCTGAAGCCCCAGGCGGCGATCGATCTCCGCCGCGATTGCCTCAGGCTTTGGGATGTTCGTGTACCAGAGTTGCCAGAGGTGGCCGTCCTGCACCGCCTCAACAAGATCGTCATGGTGCTCACATGCCAGTGGAACAAGGTCTACGTATCGACCTGACAGGATAACCGTTTCCAAAGCCATGCCTGACATGTTCCTTTATCGTCTTCCGGACTGCCGCTGCTTACACCCATTTGTTGCGGCCTCTCTCACGCGTGCCCGATGCGCTTGAAAATCGTGGCCCTCCGACAATATCTACACGGCGCTGCGATGTCGCGCGATGCAGGTGTCGAGCGTCTCGCCGATATCGCGCTTCCACCAGTTCTCGGTCGAGAAAATCTCGACCTCGCTATAGCCGGCAAATCCCTGTCCCTCGACCCATCCGCGGATGCGCGGAATGTCGATCACGCCGTCGCCCATCATGCCGCGATCGTTCAGGAGGTCGCGCGTCGGGGTCAGCCAGTCGCAGACGTGGAAGGCAGGCAGCCTCTTGGATCCGGCGCGGGCGATCTGGTCCTCCAACTTGGGGTCCCACCAGACATGGTAGACATCGCAGGCGACGCCAAGCGCACCCGTGATATCGGGGTCGAGCGCATCGCATACGTCCAGTGCCTGCTCCATCGTGTTGATGCAGGCCCGGTCGGCCGCATACATGGGGTGCAGCGGCTCTATGGCCAGAGGCATGCCGGCCGCGCGCGCATAGTCCAGCAAGCGGCCTATGCCGTCTTCCACCTGCCGGCGCGCCAAGCCGATATCCTTATGCGCCGCGCGGCCATCCAACGCGCCGGGCAGAGCACCGACCACCAGTACCAGGCAGGCTGCGCCCAGTTCGCATGCTTCGTCGACCGCGCGCCGATTGTCGTCGTCCGCCGCGCGCAAGCCGACCTCGTCCGCCGCAGGAAACATGCCGCCCCGGCAGTAGCCCGAGAGTTCGAGGCCAAGGGCGCGTATCTGGCTCGCGATTGGCGCAAGGCCGGCGGCGGCGACCTGATCGCGCCACGGCGATACGGCGCGGATGCCTCGCTTGGCACATGCATCCAGGATTACATCCAGCGGCACCGCTTTCCCTTGGCTGAAACGCACCGTGGCGGTGTTGATGGACATCCACCGATGATCGCCGCTGAAGTCACGCATTTTCATCTACCCCGGTTTGATTGCCACTAGCCGCGATTGTCGAAGCGCTTACTCGATGCCGTGGATCGCGAGCAGCGTCCGCATGCGGTGCGTGGCCAGTTCCGGCCGCTGAAGCAGGTCGGCGGCGTCGGCAAGCCGGAACAACTCGGCGAAATGCACGAGGCTCCTGGCGCTCTGCTGGCCGCCGACCATGGTGAAGTGCGACTGCTGGCCATTCAGCCATGCCATGAACACCACGCCGGTCTTGTAGAAGCGTGTGGGCGCCTGGAAGATATGGCGCGAGAGCGGTACCGTCGGCCCCAGAATGGCATGGAAACGTTCTACATTGCCCTCGGCCAATTCGGCCAGCGCGGCGCTCGCCGCCGCGGCGATCGGATCGAAAATGCCGAGCAGGGCGTCGCTGTGCTGATGCGTAGGCAATTGCCCCACGCCGTCGCCGGCGATGAGTTCGGCATAGTTGAAATCGTCGCCGGTATACATGCGCACGCCTTCCGGCAGGCGCCGGCGCATGGCAATTTCCTTGTCCTTATCAAGCAGCGAGATCTTGATGCCGTCGACCTTCGAGGCGTGTGCCTCGATCACCGCCAGCGCCGTGTCCATCGCGGCATCGATATCCGGCGAGCCCCAATAGCCGGCGAGAGCGGGGTCGAACATGTCGCCCAGCCAATGAAGGATAACCGGCTGACGGGCCTGTTCGAGGATGCGGCCATAGACCTTCTGGTAGTCTTCCGGTCTCCTGGCCACGCGCGCCAAGGCCCGGCTGGCCATGATGATCAGGCGGCCGCCCAGTGCTTCTATGGCTTCCATCTGTTCATCATAGGCGCGGATCACGTCGTCGAGCGAACGCGCCGCCTCCGGCGCCAGATGATCGGTGCCGCAGCCGCACGCGACCGGCGCGCCCGGTATGTCCTTTGCCGTCGCCAATGAACGCCTGATGAGTTCCAGCGATGTCGGCCAGTCGAGGCCCATGCCGCGCTGCGCCGTATCCATGGCCTCGGCGACGCCAAGCCCGAGCGACCAGAGATGTCGCCGGTAGCCTATGGTGGCGTCCCAGTCGACGGCGGCCCCAAGCCAGGGATCGACCGCCACGCGCGGATCGGCAACCACATGGGCGGCCGAATAGGCGATGCGGTTGAAATTCCGGTCGGATGCCTTCGCCGCACCCACTGGTGCATTGCCGCGCAATGTATAGGGCGCCAGCGTACCGTTCGGCTGGGGAAGGTTGAGGGTGAGTGTCATGGTCGGCCCCTCGTTAAAGTTGTAGCGCCGGCACGTCGATCCAGCGCCGCTCGCGCCACGACTGGATCGCCAGTTCCACCAGTTGCAGCCCCTTCGCTCCTTCGGCCAGTGTCCAGCGATACGGAGCGTCTTCGGCCACGTGACGGATGAAATGCTCCCACTGGATCTTGAAGCCGTTATCGTAGTTTTCGGAATCCGGGACCTTCTGCCACTGGGAGGGAAAATTCATTTCCTGTTTGACGTCGGGGTTCCAGACGGGCCGAGGCGTCGCCATCCGTTCCTGTATGTAGCAGTCCTGCAGGCCGGCCACGGCCGAGCCATGCGTGCCATCGACATGGAACGTCACCAGATCGTCGCGGCGTACCCGCGTTGCCCATGACATGTTCATCTGCGCGATGACCGGCTCGCCGCCATGTCCCGTCAACGTGGCCGTGGCATAGGCTGCGTCGTCGGCGGTAGCGGTGTAGGGCTTGCCGTTTTCGTCCCAGCGCTCGGGGATATGGGTGGCGCCCAGGCAGGAGATGGACTGCACTTCGCCGAACAGATTGTCGAGCACGTAGCGCCAGTGGCACATCATGTCGA
>JBDZVC010000159.1:0-9042 GCA_040255475.1 Phyllobacteriaceae bacterium
AAGCGCGCGCCAGATGCGCGAGGCGGTGATGGCGGCGCTGCCGGCGGATGCGGCTATCATGGTCGCTGCCGTCGCCGACTGGCGCACAGCTGAAAGTTCGGGCGAGAAGATCAAGAAGGCCGTGGGCGCCGAACCGCCGACGCTGAAGATGGTTGAGAACCCTGATATCCTTGCCGAAGTGGGTCACTCGGCCAAGCGGCCGCGCCTTGTCATCGGTTTTGCCGCGGAAACCCAGAACCTGCTGGAGAACGCAGGCGCGAAACTGAAGAAGAAGGGCGCCGACATCATCGTCGCCAACGACGTGTCGGAAGGCACCGGCGTCATGGGCGGAGACCTGAACCGCGTGCGGCTCGTCTCCGCAGCAGGCGTCGAGGAATGGCCGGAACTCGGCAAGACCGAGGTGGCCGAGAGGCTGGCGTCGATGGTCGCCGCACGCTTGCAGGCCGCGGGCCGTTGAGCCTTTCCGGCCTCCGTTCCTGTCCATCGATCGAGACCGAGCGCCTTTTGCTGCGCGCCCATCGGCTGGACGATTTCGAAGCCTATGCCGCCATGTGGGCCGACGAGACGGTGACGCGTTATATCGGCGGTACGTCGCTTTCCCGTGAAATGTCCTGGACGCGCTTCCTGCGCTATGCCGGGCACTGGCCGGTGATGGGTTTCGGCTTCTGGGCAATCGAGGAGAAGGGAACGTGCGGCTTCATAGGCGAGGCCGGTTTCCATGAACTGAGGCGCGAGCTGGAACCTGCCATCGAAGGCACGCCCGAAATGGGCTGGACGCTCGTTCCCGACGTGCATGGCAGGGGCTATGCCAGCGAGGCGCTGTCGGCCCTGATCGAGTGGGGCGAGCGGCGTCTTGCCAGGCAGGATTTCGTCTGCCTGATCGACCATGGCAATCTCGCCTCGATCCGGTTGGCCCAAAAATTCGGCTTCCGCAGGGAAGCCGACACCGCCTATCACGATACCCCGCTCGGCATCTACCGGAGGCCCGCGCGGCGGGAATAGATGACGCCGATCGGTGAACAGTCCGTTCGGGTCGTTCACCACTCGCAGGATATGCGCCGAGAGGCTAGATTCGCTCCAACTTCGCAACAAGGGAGCGTTCCCATGTCCATCAGACCCGTAAGGCAGATTTCACAGTCCCAGCCGACGCTGGAAGGCGCCGGCGTCCACCTGAACCGAGCCTTCGGCTTCGGCGACCCGTCGCTGGCCGATCCGTTCCTGCTTCTCGACGACTTCCGCAATGATTGCCCCGAGGATTACCTTGCCGGCTTTCCATGGCATCCGCATCGCGGCATCGAGACCATCACCTATGTGCTCGCCGGTTCCGTCGAACACGGCGACAGCCTTGGCAATCGCGGCTCGCTCGGCGCCGGCGACGTGCAGTGGATGACGGCGGGCAGCGGCATCATGCATCAGGAAATGCCGAAGGGCGATCCCAAGGGCCGCATGCACGGTTTTCAGCTCTGGGCCAACCTGCCTTCGTCGCTGAAGATGACGGCGCCGCGCTATCAGGACATCAAGGCCGGCGAGATTCCCGAGATCATCGACGATGACGGTACCATCGTGCGTGTCATCACCGGCGAATTCTGGGGCAGGAAAGGCCCGGTCGAAGGCGTCGCCGCCGATCCGCGCTATCTTGACGTCTTCGTGCCGGCAGGCAGGAAGAAGATCCTGCCGGTCGATACGCGCTCTTCCGCCTTCGCTTATATCTTCGAAGGCTCCGGCACGTTCCGCGATGCCTCGAAGCCATTCGGCGTACTGGTCGAGAAAGGCCTCGGCGAGGAGGAGCACTTCATTCGCGACTTGAGCGGTGATCGCACGTTGGTCGTCTTCGGCGCGGGCGACGAGGTGACGGTGCAGGCCGGCGAACACGGCATCCGCTTCCTGCTTGTCTCCGGCCGGCCGATCGCCGAACCGGTTGCCTGGCACGGACCGATCGTCATGAATACGCGCGAGGAACTGGTCCAGGCGGTCAACGAACTCAGGAACGGCACCTTCATCAAGGCCGCGTAGCCGATCGGGCGAAGTATGACAGGAAGCGGGCCGGTATCTCCGGTCCGCTTTTTGTCGGCTTGCGCATCCTATCGGTAAATGCGCAAATTCTTTTCGTCCTGTCGAAATCCGGAAGATCCGCACGTCATCGGTCTGGCCCGCGACATGACGGGCCGTGACAACGATGGAGACGACAATGAAGTACATGTTGATGCTTTACATCGACGAAAAGGGCATGGCCGCCGCCGATGAACCAACCCAGACGAAAACGACAGCGGCCTACACCACCTATACGGAGGCGATGAAAAAGGCCGGCATCTGGCTTGGCGGTGGACGCCTGCGACCGACCGAGACGGCGACCTTGGTACGTCTCAAGGACGGCAGGCAGCAGGTGGTCGACGGACCCTATGCCGACACCAAGGAGCAGCTCGGCGGCTATTACCTGATCGAGGCGTCGGACATGGATGCAGCCCTCTCCTGGGCGGCACGCTGCCCTACGGCCGGCCACGGCACGGTCGAGGTCCGGCCGCTCTGGTATTGAGCGTCCGGCGACAATGCGCGGCACGGAAGATGAGGCGCGAGCGACGGCCGAGAGCACTGCCCGGCATAGCTACGGCAAGCTCGTCGCCTTTCTTGCGGCCCGCACCCGCGACGTGACCGCAGCCGAGGATGCTCTCGCCGATGCGTTCGCTTCGGCGCTTGCGCACTGGCCCGCTTCCGGTATCCCGGACAATCCGGAAGCGTGGCTTCTGGCGACGGCGCGGCGCAAGGCAATCGACGGTGTTCGCAAAGAGAAGACCCGGATCAATGCGGATCCGCATCTGAAGCTGATCGCGGAGGAAGCGAGCGAAGTGATCGAAGAGGGCGGCATTCCGGACGAACGTCTGCGGCTAATGTTCGCCTGCGCGCATCCGGCGATCGACCCCGCCATCCGCGCACCTCTCATCCTGCAGACCATACTCGGCTTGGACGCGGCAAGGATCGCTTCTGCTTTCCTCGTCTCGCCCTCTACGATGGCGCAGCGGCTGGTGCGTGCCAAGGCGCGCATCCGCGAGACGGGCATCCCCTTCCGCATCCCCGATCGCCCCGAGCTTCCCGAGCGGCTGGATGCGGTTCTGGCGGCGATCTATGCAGCATTCACCGAGGGTTGGGCCGATCCGGCCGGCACCGAGACCCGACGCCGCGAACTCGCCGGCGAAGCAATCTGGCTAGGCCGGCTCGTCGCCTCGCTCATGCCGAACGAGCCTGAAGCGCTCGGGCTCGTTTCCCTTATGCTCTTCGCCGAGGCCCGCCGGACCGCAAGGCGGGATTCCGAAGGCGGCTATGTTCCTCTCGCCGAACAGGACGTGGCGGAATGGAACCAGGACCTGATCGGCGAGGCGGAGGAGCTATTGCTCAAGGCATCCGCCATGCGGCGGCCGGGTCGCTACCAGATCGAGGCGGCGATACAATCCGCTCATGTGGTCCGGCGTAGCCAAGGACAGGCGGACTGGAAGGCAATCGTCGACCTCTATGGAATACTGGCCTCGATGGTTCCATCGCCTGTCGTCGCTCTGAATCGCGCCGTGGCGCTCGCTCAGGCAGGCCATCCCGACGATGCGCTGGTCGTGCTCGACGATCTCGCCGACGATCCGCGCCTCGCCGACTACCAACCCTATTGGGCCGCGCGCGCGGAAATCCTTGTCCGAGTCGGCAAAAAGCCCGAGGCTGAGACCGCCTACGAACGGGCGATCGGCCTGGAGCACGACCCTTCGGTTCGCGCCTTCCTGCAAGGAAAGTGGACGGTCCTGAAACGGTAAGGGCCATCATGAAACGGCCGTATTGGGCGGCTTGTGTCGCCTTCGTTCAAGGAAGGTCTCCCATGCGCCTGCTGAACCAGCTACCCGAGTGGCTCCGCTTCATACTTTCCACTGCCGCCATCATGCTGATCATGAAGACGGTGGCGTTCGGATCGAACTTCATCCCCTCCGAAAGCATGGTGCCGACATTGCAGATCGGCGACAGGCTCGTCGTCGAGAAATGGGCCTATGGCTGGAGCCGCTATTCGCTGCCGATCGATCCGGGCTTCGACTTCCCGACGAAGAATGGCCGCATCTTCTCCCACCTGCCGAAGCGAGGCGACGTCGTCGTCTTCACCAATCCGAAAACGGGGGAGACCTACATCAAGCGTGTCATCGGCCTGCCAGGCGATCGGATCGCGATGTCGGGCGGCCGCCTCGTGGTAAACGGCGTTGTGGCGCCGCGCCGCGAAACCGGACACTATGCCTATCGCGATCCTTCCGGTGTCCCCGTCGCCGTAACCCGCTACGAAGAGACGATCCCCGGCGGCGGCAAGCATACGATCATCGAACGCACTGACCATGGGGTCGCCGACGACATGGCGGAAGTGGAGGTGCCGCCGAACCGGCTCTTCATGATGGGCGACAACCGCGACGATTCGGCCGACAGCCGCTTTCCGGAACTCGGCTTCGTACCGGTGGAGAACCTGCAGGGCAAAGCCGAACTTATCACCTGGTCGTTCTATGACTGCACCAGGGAGCCGGGCCTGACCTGCGCTTCACGACGCTTCTTTTCGCCGATTCGCTGAGCTCTCCAGGCTATTTCACCAGGAAGCCGCGGCCGAGGATGTCATCTTCTTCCAGCGTGAATTCCGCCTTGCCGCTGTAATGCGCCCGTCCGGAGACGCGCGCGACGATCGCCTTGTGCGAGCCGGCCGTCGTCGTGCACGCGACGGCGCCCTCGAAACGCGAGCCGACGACGCTCTCGAAGGTCCGGTTCTCCCCTGAGCCGATCTGGCCTTTCGCGTGCATTGCCGCGAGCCTGGCGGTCACGCCGGAGCCTGTCGGCGAACGATCGACCTCGGCATCGGCGAAGACGCAGATGTTCCGTGTCGGCTTGTCCGGCCCGCCTTCCATGCCGTCGGTCAGGATCGAGCCGTAAAGGAAGGCCAGATCCTCGTGCTCGGGGTGGGAAAGCGGAAATTCGGCTTTCAGCTTCTCGGTCAGCGCCGTCGCCGCCTTGACGAAGGCGGCGGCTCCGTGCCGTCCGAAGCGAAGGCCGAACTGCCTGCAATCGGCAAGCGCGTAGAAGGCGCCGCCATAGGCGATGTCGAATTTGATGCGGCCATAGTCCGGGAGCACGACCGACTGGTCTGCCGCGAACAGGAAGGCCGGCACGCTCTCGAAGGATACGGCGCCCGCCTTACCGTTCCTGACCTCGACCGAAGCGACCACCATGCCGCAGGGACATTCGATATTGACGGTCGTGAGTGGTTCCTTTGCCTCGACCAGCCCCTGGTCCACCGCGTAGCGGCCGAGCGCGATGACGGCGTGCCCGCACATGGTGGAATAGCCTTCATTGTGCATGAAGAGCACGGCAAGATCGGCGCCGGGCAGGTCCGGTTCGACCAGAAGCGCGCCATACATGTCGTGATGGCCGCGCGGTTCGAAGACCAGCATCTTGCGCAGGTGATCGAGATTGTCCCGCACGAAGGCGCGCTTCTCGAGAATGGTGCCCGCAGGTATCGGAGGATAGCCGCCGGTGACGATCCTGAGCGGCTCGCCGCCGGTGTGCATGTCTACAACCGTTATCGTCATGCTGCTGCTCTCACCCGCCCGGCGAAAACAGCTTCTGCAGCGTCGCGTACGGCATGGCGTCGCGAGCATAGGTGAAGGTGCCGTGGTCCAGCATCTCGCGCGAGGCGCGCTCGACGGCGGCGAAGGCGTAGTTCGTCAGCTTCGACCCGACAGAGATGCGGCGGGCTCCCGCCTCGTTCAATTGCGCCATGGTAAGCTGCGGAACGGCAAGCACGTTGACCGGCCGCGAAACCGACTGGCAGATCGTGCGGACCACCTTGATATCGGTGAGGCCCGGCGCGTAGAGCACGTCGGCCCCCGCTTTCTCGTAAGCCTGAAGCCGCTTGATCGTGTCGTCGAGATCGTCCCGCCCATGCAGGAAATTCTCGGCACGCGCGGTGAAGACGAAGTCGTGCCGCAACGATTTCGCAGCTTCGGCCGCCGCCGCCACGCGCTCGACCGCCTGGCCGAAATCGTAGATCGGCCTGGCCTTGTCTCCGGTTGCGTCCTCGATGGAGCAGCCTGCGAGACCGGCCGCTTCCGCCGCGAAGATCGTCTCGGCGGCGCTGTCGGCGCTGTCGCCCTTGCCGTTTTCCAGATCAGCCGATACCGGCAGGACGGTCGCTGCGACGATCTCCCGGCAATGCGCCATCATCTCCTCGAAATCGATGCCGCCGTCGGGCAGGCCTCGTGAAAAGGCAAAGCCGGCGCTGGTCGTCGCCAGCGCCTTGAAGCCGAGCGAGGCAAGGAATTTCGCCGTGCCGATATCCCATGGGTTGGGAATGATGAATGCTTCCGGACCGCTATGCAGCTTGCGGAAAGCGCTGTCCTGTCTTGCCGCCATTGCCACCTCCTTCGCCGACCCGCCTTGACTGTCGATTCCGGTCTCAGTTCGGCGCGGACTCCGGCTCCTGTCAAGATGCTCCGCTTGGGCCAGAGGCGTCGGTGCCAGAAAGCGTGGCTATTTCGTCCCGGTCGAGCCGAAGCCGCCCGCGCCGCGCGCCGTCTCCGATGACAGGCTGCGCTCCTCGATGGCCAGGTGCGCCACCGGCGCGATGATCATCTGCGCCACGCGTATGCCGCGGCTTATCTCGAAATCCTCCTCACCGTGATTGACGAGAAGCACCATCACCTCGCCGCGATAATCGCTGTCGATGGTGCCGGGCGTATTAAGGCAGGTGATTCCATGCTTGAGCGCCAGCCCGGAGCGTGGCCTGATCTGCGCCTCGAAGCCGGTCGGGATCTCCACTATGAGCCCGGTCGGTACCAGAGCGCGCCTTCCGGGCAGGAGCAGGATCGGCCGGTCCTCGGGCACCGCCGCACGGAGATCCATCCCAGCCGCGCCTTCCGTCTCATAGGCGGGCAGCGGCAGGCCTTCGGAATGCGGAAGGCGGACAATGCCGAGAAGCGGTGCGGGGTCTCTCATGGGGCTGGTCCTATCGCCATAAGCCGGCCTTCCGTCAATCGGCCGCCCCCGTTTATCACCTCAATATTGCTTATCACCGCAATATTGCCGGCAACTCCAAGGTCTCCTTGATCTCCTCCATGACGAAGGAGGCGGAGACATCGGAAAGCGGCACCTTGCCGATCAACCTTTGGTAGAGCCGGTCGTAGGCTTTCACGTCCGGCACGCGCGCCCTCAGCACATAGTCGAGATCGCCCGACATCCGGTAGACGCCGATGATCTCCGGAATGGAGCTGACAGCATCGCGGAACTTCTTCAGCCAGTCAGGCTCGTGATGGGTCGTGCGGATGAGAATGAAGACCGATAGCCCGAAGCCCAGCTTCTCCGCATCGACCAGCGCGACGCGACCGGTGATGATACCGGCCTCTTCCATCAGCTTCACGCGCCGCCAGCAGGCATTGCGCGAAAGGTTCACCCGCTCCGAAAGCTGGTCGACGGAAAGCGTGCCGTCGCGCTGTAGTTCGGCGAGGATCATGCGATCCATCGGGTCGATTTCAAACTTCATTTGGGACGTATGTCCCAAATATAAGAGATTTTCAAGGATAGATTGAGATAATTCCCGGCGGCTCTGATGCTATCTTTCGCCCATTGCCATCTGGGGAACACAGACGATGACGACGCTTGTCCGCCTCTTCCGCGATCATCCCGCTTCGGTCAACGAGACCTATTTCGAGCACATGGCTTTCGCCGGCCGCTTCTCCGGCAAGCTGTTCCTCGCCGGCTCGATGGCGCTGGTGCATGCTTTCCTGCCGTTTCTCTTCGAGCGTTCGGCGAGCACCATCGTCCGCGAACTCTATGAGAAGACCCACGGGCGCGGCAAATAGGCCGGAACGACCTCGGGCCGTATACGGAATGGCAGCGGCGAGATCATTGCTCCGATAGGTTGAATATCCGTAGCCGCCGTAACTTTCCGTCAAGGACGAGTGCCTAGAACAGCCTCCGGATTCCGGAGGTATGATGAACGCGCCCGTCCGCCGCCTGAAGCAGCCATATCGTTCTGTCGGCCCCACATTCGCTCGTCGATCTGCGGTGCGCAGCCCGTACCGTCGGCCGGACCCCGCGCGCCGGCTTCTTGCGATGCTGTTGATCTGCGGCGTTGTCGCCGTCGGCTTCTATGTCGCGCCGTACGTAGCCGCCGGTCTGAACCGGATAGTGGAGCGGCTACCCCATGCCGATACGCTCGTCGGATGGTTGCCAGCGAGCCGGACGGAACGGTCGCCCTCTGTCCTCCGGCCCTCGGAAGCCAAGGCCGTCATGGCGCGGGCGATACCGATCTGCGGGGGCGGATATCGGGCCAATTGCGTGGTCGACGGAGATACAATCTGGGTCGATCATGAAAAGATCCGGCTCGAAACGATCGACGCCCCCGAAGTGCATGGCCGTTGTGCCTATGAAATCGACCTTGCGGCCAAGGCGACAAGGCGCCTTCAGGCACTTCTGTCGGGACAGCGCATGTCGATCGTCCGCAGCGGGCACGATATCTACGGGCGCACGCTCGCCCGCGTCAGCACGGATCGGGGCGAGGTCGGAGGCGTATTGGCGAGCGAAGGACTGGCGCGCCGCTGGACAGGCCATCGCGAGCCCTGGTGCTGAAACCGTCGGCCATTTCCGTTCGACAGCTTCGCCGTGCGCTGATAAAAGCCCGCCCGACAAGACGGATTCCCGACACATGGCAGACGACATAAAGAAAGCGGTAGCCCGCCGCCGCACTTTCGCGATCATCGCCCACCCCGATGCGGGCAAGACCACGCTCACCGAAAAGCTCCTGCTCTTCGGCGGCGCCATCCAGCTTGCCGGCGAGGTGAAGGCCAAGAAGGACCGCATGCAGACGCGTTCCGACTGGATGAAGATCGAGCGCGAACGCGGCATCTCGGTGGTCACTTCGGTGATGACCTTCGAATATGGCGATCACGTCTTCAACCTGCTCGACACGCCCGGCCACGAGGACTTCGCCGACGATACCTATCGAACGCTGTCGGCGGTCGACAGCGCCGTCATGGTGATCGACGC
>JBDZVC010000638.1:0-1768 GCA_040255475.1 Phyllobacteriaceae bacterium
AGGCTGCCGCCCCAGCGGTCGTCGCGCCGGTTCGACCATGGCGTCCAGAACTGGTCGAGCATGGAATGGTAGGCGGCCCAGACCTCGACCCCGTCGAAACCGGCCTCGCGGCAGCGGCGTGCCGCCTGGACGAAGCCGTCGATCGTCTCCTCGATCTCCGCTTCGGTCATGCGGTGCGAGCCGTCGGAATCGTGATAGCTCGGCAGGCCGGAGGGCGACCATCCCGCATGGAACGAATTGTCGGGATCAGCGTGCTGGCCGACATGGTAAAGCTGCTGGATGGCGACGGCGCCGTTGCCCTTGATCGCCTCGGTGATCTTGCGGAAATGCGGAATGACGCTGTCGTCTGAGGGACGGAAATTGCCTCGAGTCAGCACGGCGGCCTGATGCACGGGCATCGGCTCGACCACGATCATTCCCGCTCCGCCGATGGCGCGCTCGGCGTAGTAGCCGACATGCCGCTCTGTCGGCAGCCCTTCCTCCGCCATGTTGGCCGTGTGCGCGCCGAAGACGATCCGGTTGCGGAGCGTCCTGCCGCGCAGCGCGACCGGCGTAAACAGCCGCTTGAAGCTCTGTAAGTTCTGTTCTGGCATCGCCTTCTCCTCCGGGGCGCCGGCGGGGGTCGGGCGCAGCCCCGTCACGCGCGGCGCAATCGCCTTCGCGGAAGAAGACGATAGTTGCACATCGACAGGCAACCGGCGCTAATAGTCAAGGTGAACGAAATTCCGGCCCGGTTGAGCCACAGGCAACCGATGCCGGAAATCGGCGTTCATTCGCAATCTAGCCGCAGCGCGCGGAGGAGTTCGATGGTCCGCCGTTTCTACAGCCTGCCTTCGTTGATCGCGCTCGCGGCTTTTGAAGCGGCGGCGCGCCATCTCAGCCTGACCAAGGCGGCGGAGGAGCTCAACGTCACGCCCGGCGCCATATCCAAGCAGGTCCGCACGCTGGAGGAAGAACTCGGCGTCCCGCTGTTCCTGCGCAGGCACAGGGCGCTCGAACTGACCCGCGAAGGCGAAACGATGGCGGCGGCGCTGCGCGAAGGCTTCGAGCGGATGTCATCGACGTTCCGTCAGATAAAATCGCTGGGCGGACAAGCCGTGGCGACCATCGGCAGCACCATGGCCATGGCGCATCTGTGGCTGATGCCGCGCATGGGCACTTTCTGGAACCAGCACGACGACATCGTGGTCGATCATGTGATCTCGGATCACCCGCATGGTCTCGACCGGCCGGACGTTGATTTGCGCATCCGGTACGGCGATGGCGAGTGGCCGGACGAACTTTCGGCCAAGCTCTACGACGATCGCATCTTCCCCATTGCGAGCCCTGCTTTCGCCAAGGCGTATCCGGTGAAGTCGGTGGCCGATATGGCGCAACTGCAACTGCTTTCCGTCGAGGGCATCGACTGGACCTGGACCACCTGGGCGGAATTCCTGCGTGAGGTCGGCCATCCGGATCGGCATGTGAATGTGCGGCGCTTCAACAGTTACGTGATCGCCTTGCAGGCGGCGCGCAGCGGACAGGGGGTAACGCTCGGCTGGGAGAGCCTCGTCGCGCCGCTGATCGAAACGGGCAACCTCGTCAGGGTGACGGATGCCGTGATCGCCGCCCCGCAATCGTATTTCGTGACCTGGAGCGCCCGTCGGCCGCTCAGCCCTCAGGCGACCCTGCTTCGGGACTGGCTGCTTTCGCTTGGATCATTGAGTTCAGCTCAAGCGAGCCGGCTTCCTATTTCGCTTGAACAACCGGCGCGCAGGCGCTCTCCTAG
>JBDZVC010000639.1:0-1767 GCA_040255475.1 Phyllobacteriaceae bacterium
CCGAGGCTCCGTTCGTCGGCACCGGCATGGAGCCGGTGGTGGCGCGCGATTCCGGCGCCGCGATCGGTGCCCGCCGGGGTGGCGTGGTCGACCAGGTCGACGCGACGCGTATCGTCATCCGCGCGACCGAGGATATCGAGCCGGGCAGGTCCGGCGTCGACATCTACCGGCTGCAGAAGTTCCAGCGGTCGAACCAGTCAACCTGCATCAACCAGCGTCCGCTGGTACGCATGGGCGACCGCGTGAACAAGGGCGACATCATTGCCGACGGTCCTTCGACCGATCTTGGCGATCTGGCGCTCGGCCGCAACGTACTCGTCGCGTTCATGCCGTGGAACGGCTACAACTACGAGGACTCCATCCTGCTCTCCGAGCGCATCGTCGCCGACGATGTCTTCACCTCGATCCACATCGAGGAGTTCGAGGTCATGGCGCGCGACACCAAGCTCGGGCCGGAAGAGATCACGCGCGACATTCCGAACGTCTCGGAAGAGGCGCTGAAGAACCTCGATGAAGCCGGTATCGTCTATATCGGCGCGGAAGTGCAGCCGGGCGACATACTGGTCGGCAAGATCACACCGAAGGGCGAAAGCCCGATGACGCCGGAAGAGAAGCTTCTGCGCGCCATCTTCGGCGAGAAGGCTTCCGATGTCCGTGACACCTCCATGCGCATGCCGCCTGGGGCGTTCGGCACGGTCGTGGAAGTGCGCGTCTTCAACCGCCACGGCGTGGAGAAGGACGAGCGCGCCATGGCGATCGAGCGCGAGGAGATCGAGCGTCTTGCCAAGGACCGCGACGACGAGCAGGCGATCCTCGACCGCAACGTCTACAGCCGTCTCGGCGATATGCTCGAGGGCAAGGAGGCGATTGCCGGCCCGAAGGGTTACAAGAAGGGCTCCCGGTTGACCGCCGAGCTGCTGGCTGAGTATCCGCGTTCGCAGTGGTGGCAGTTCGCCGTCGAGGACGGCAAGCTGCAGGGCCAGCTCGAAGCGCTACGTGGCCAGTACGACGATTCCAAGAGTGCGCTCGAGCAGCGCTTCATGGACAAGGTCGAGAAGGTGCAGCGCGGCGACGAGATGCCGCCCGGCGTGATGAAGATGGTCAAGGTCTTCGTCGCGGTGAAGCGCAAGATGCAGCCGGGCGACAAGATGGCCGGCCGGCACGGCAACAAGGGTGTCGTGTCGCGCATCGTGCCGATCGAGGACATGCCGTTCCTGGAGGACGGCACGCATGTCGATATCGTGCTCAATCCGCTCGGCGTGCCGAGCCGCATGAATGTCGGGCAGATCCTCGAGACGCATCTCGGCTGGGCCTGCGCCGGCATGGGCAGGCAGATCGGCGAGTTGATCGAGGCCTACAAGGAAAGCGGCAACATCAAGCCGCTCCGGGCCAAGGTCGAGGAACTGATCCCGTCGAACGATCGCAACGAACCGGTGAGGAGCTATGACGACGACTCGGTCGTCCGCCTCGCCGACCAGATGAAGCGCGGCGTGTCGATCGCAACGCCGGTGTTCGACGGTGCACACGAGTCCGACATCAACGGCATGCTGGAGGAGGCTGGCCTCAACTCAAGCGGTCAGTCGACGCTCTATGACGGACGCACAGGCGAGCCTTTCGATCGCAAGGTGACGGTCGGCTACATATATATGCTGAAACTGCACCACCTCGTGGACGACAAGATCCACGCGCGTTCGATCGGGCCGTACAGCCTGGTCACCCAGCAGCCGCTGGGCGGCAAGGCGCAGTTCGGCGGCCAGCGTTTCGGCG
>JBDZVC010000160.1:0-9023 GCA_040255475.1 Phyllobacteriaceae bacterium
ACACGTTCTCGCACGCGGCGAGCGCGAAGGCGCTGAAGGTAATCATCGAAGCCGCGTGACGGCTTGTACATGAGGCCTCGCCAAAGGCTTTTCCGACATCTTTCGACCATCGTTTCCGGGAGCAATACGATGATACATGACACAAGCGACGGCTGGGACCGGGACATCGTCACGCGCAGCGGCATCGCGCTGCATGTGCGACCTGCGCATCCGGAGGACGAGAAGGCGCTGGCGGAGTTCTTCAAGCATGTGACGCCCGAAGACCTGCGCTTCCGGTTCCTGGACGGAATGCGGGAGGTGAGTCACGAACGCCTCGTCGCCATGACGAACATCGACCACCGGCAGACCGAGAACTTCCTTGCCTTCGCCGAAGACGGAAAGACGGTCATCGGCACGGCCATGCTGGCCTGCGACGCCGCGCTCGTAAGAGGCGAGGTCGCGATCTCCATTCGTGCCGACTACAAGCACAAGGGCGTTGCATGGGAACTGCTTCGGCATATCGCACGCTATGCCGAAGCCAAGGGTGTCAAGACGATCGAGTCCATCGAAAGCCGCGACAACCACGAAGCCATCGAACTGGAGCGTGAGCAGGGTTTTGTCGCCGAAAGCTATCCGGGCGATACCACGCTCGTGCTGATCAGAAAGAAGCTGAATCCAGCTTAACGCCCAGCGTGAAGAAAGTCTTGCCGTAAGCCTGACGAGAGGCCCTTGGCCTGCTTCCCTGCCCTGTCCCGGCGAGCATGGGTACAGGCGGGATCGAATTCGCGTTGTTTCTGGCGCTGCAGCGGCTCATTCCGCTTCCTGATCGCGGGGCAACAGCGATCGGGCAGCCGAGGCCTCGTCGTCGATCAGTATGCGCTCGGCCGCGCCGTCGAGGTCCTCGTATTGCCCGCTGCCCAGAGCCCAGAGAAACCCGGCCAATCCAATGCCGCCAAGGAAGAGCGCGATCGGAATTAGGAAGAACAGATTGTTCATGCCTGCCCCAAATCCTTCGCGAAGCCCGACCGTTGCGCTCGCCTCGCCACGGCTGAGATCGGCTTTTGCCGGACATGGCCGAGGCGGAGCGCGTTCGCGACGACCGCGAGGGACGACAAGGACATCGCGATCGCAGCCAGCAGCGGAGTCACGTGCCCCATCACCGCGAGCGGCACGGCTACCACGTTGTAGGACGCAGCGAATACAAGGTTCTCCCGCACCAGCGTGCGCGCCCGCACCGCCGTCTCGAATGCCCGCGGCACCGCAAGGAGGCTTTCGCGCATGAAAACGAAATCCGCCGCATTCCGGCCGATATCGGCTGCCGTCGCCGGCGCCATGGAGACATGAGCCGCCGCAAGCGCCGGGGCGTCGTTCAAGCCGTCTCCGACCATAAGCGCCTTGCGCCCCGCGTTCGCAAGGCTGGAGAGGCGCCGGACCTTGTCGGCTGGCAGTTGTCCTGCACGCCAGCGCGCCGCTCCGATCGTGTCGGCGATGCGCCGAACGGGCTCGGGATGGTCTCCCGACAGAAGCTCGACGGCAAGGCCGACCGCCTTCAGCCGCTCTGCCGCCTCCCGCGCATCCGGGCGTGGCGCGTCGTCGAACCGGAAGCCGGCGAGCATGCGACCGTCCCGCGCCAGCACCAGATGAGGGCCGGACAATTCATGCCCCTCATCCGGCAGCGCCCATGACGGGCGGCCAAGCCGATAGACGGCGCCGTCCTCGGCGGTCCCTTCCATGCCGCAACCCGGCACCTCCTTTATCGACGCAAGTCCCGGCAACCCGGCGGCGGTGCGCGATGCGGCCCGAACTATCGCCCGCGAATAGGGATGAGACGAGTACGCTGCAAGGACGCTCGCGGTCGCGAGAAGCGCCGGATCGACGTGTTCCGCATCGAGGAGATGCAATTCGCCGGTCGTCGCGGTTCCGGTCTTGTCGAGCACCACGGTATCTATTTCAGCCAGCCGTTCTAGCGCGGAGCCGTCCTTCATCAGGATGCCCTTCTCGAACAGCCGGCGCGCGGCCATGACCTGGACCATCGGTACGGCAAGGCCGAGCGCGCATGGGCAGGTAATGATGAGCACCGCGATCGCCGTCTGGAGCGCGTAATGCCAGTCGCCGGCGATCCACAGCCACCCGACGAAGGTGAGGAATGCGGCGGAATGCACGAGCGGGGCGTAGAGCGCGGCCGCCCGGTCGGCGATCAGCCGATATCGCGGCCGCCCTTCCTCGGCTCGCTCCATCAGCCGGGCCGTCTCCGCGAGGAAGGAGCCGTCCGGCGAGGCCGTCGCGACGATCACCAGTGGCCCGGTCAGATTGAGCGTGCCCGCCTGCACGCCGTCTCCGACAGTCGAAGGACGCGGCGTGCTCTCGCCCGTCACCAGCGCGCAATCGACTTCCGAGGAGCCTTCGACCACGCTTCCATCGACGGGAATGCGCTCGCCGGCGGATACGGTCACCCGGGTCCCCGGCGTCACTTCGGAAAGCGGACGAAATTCCCGGCTGCCATCCGTCGCGATCACCGTTGCGCCGCGAGGCGAGAGATTGCGCAGATTGCTGACCGCGCTTCTCGCCTTCTCGCGCATCGCGTGGTCCAGCGTGCGGCCGACGAGCAGGAAGAACAGCAAGGAAACGGAGGCGTCGAAATAGGCCTCGGCGCCATGCGTGGCCGTCTCGTAGAGGCTCAGCCCGAAAGCCAGTGCCAGGCCGATCGAGATCGGCACGTCCATGTTCGTCCGTCCGTGGCGGAGGGCGCGCCAGGCGGATCGGTAGAAGATGGCGCCCGAATAGGCGAGCGCGGGGACGGCCAGGAGCGCCGATATCCAATGGAACAGGTCGCGTGTCGCGCCGTCCGCGCCGGCCCACACGGAAACGGAAAGGAGCATGATGTTGCCGGCGGCGAAGCCGGCGACCGCCACCGCGCGGATCAGGCGGCCAAGGGCCTCGTCCTTGCGCCCGGCGACGGCCTCGAACAGATGGGCTTCATATCCCAGCCGGTTGAGCGTCTGTATCAGGGGCGGAACGCGGCCTTCGCGCCACGTCACCGAAACGCGCCTGGTGGAGAGGTTTACCCTCGCGCGCCGGACCTCGGGAAGCTTCAGAAGCGCCTTTTCGATCGCATGGATGCAGGCGGCGCAATGGATGCCGGGCACGGCGAGATCGGTCTGCATGAAGCCCTTGCCCAGGGTCCGGCTGGCAAGCACGATCTCCTCGTCGGACGGCGAAGCTTGAAGGGGCAGGCAGAATTCCAGCGCGGCTTCGGCGCCCGGCGCGCAGCAGGTCATTGTATCGACCCGTCGCGGATGACGACGCGCTCCGCGTCCACGTATGGCGTGCCGAGACCTGCGTCCGCGTCGATCTCGATGATCCAGACGCCGTCGCGAACCTTGTGCCGGAAAGAGAATTCACCCGGCGCGGACTTCTCGAGGACGAGCGTTTCATCTTCTGATTCGTAAGCCGGGTGGCGAAAGCGGACCGTCACGCCGGTCAGCGGAGCGGGCCTGCCGCCCGCCTCCGACAGCCGATAGCAGACGAGGCCGTCCCGGACGCTGAGGCTGCCGGTCCATCCGAGCGCCGCCTGTGCCTGCGACTGGGCCAGCCGGTGGTTGAATTCCTGGCTCGACACATAGGAATTCTCCACCACCAGTCCGGTCCAGCTTCGCGACGCACAGACCGCCAATGTAAGGTTCACCGCGATCACTACGGCGAAGAACGAGACGAGGATGGCGAGCATGTGCCAGCCGGTGAAGACGCGCGCCGCGGCGATCCTGCTTCTCATTTACTGCCCTCCGGAGCGTTGAAGGTCGCGCGATAGATGCCGGATTCCGAGCCGCCCATGTCATGCACTTCGAAGCGGAAATCCGTGCTACCCGGCTTCACGTCCGCCATGTCCTGCTTCACGTACACCTTCAGCGTGCGCAGCCGGTCGGGTTCCACCGGGACGGCGAAGGAGCGCCCCTCCTCGGAGTCGTAGCCGACAATCGTCATGGACGCGCCGTCGAGCCCGCGGAGCACCAGCGTGAAGGTCCGCTGCTCGGGAAGCATGTTGAGGAGCTTCACCGTGTAGCCGTTGCGGATCGAACCGTCGGACAGCAGCACATATTGCGGGTTGCGGTCGTGGAGCACGTTGATTTCCAGCCGCTCGCGCGTCAGCAGCGAATAGAGCATCACCAGACCGATCAGCGACCAGGCGCCGAAATAAATGAAGGTGCGCGGCCGGAAAATCTTTCGCAGATGAAAATGAGCCAGCTTGTCCGAGAAGAAGCCGTCCGCGCGGCGCACGAGCCCCGGGTCGACGGGATGCGCGCCGCCGCCGGTGGCGATCGCCATGTTGGTGTTGTAGTCCGACAGCGTGGCATACGAAATGAGGCCACGCTCCTTGCCGGTCTTGTCCATCACCGCGTCGCACGCATCGATGCAAAGCGCGCAGGTGATGCATTCGAGCTGCTGGCCGTCGCGGATGTCGATGCCCATCGGGCAGACCGCCACGCAGGCATTGCAGTCGACGCAGTCGCCGACCTTCTGGCCCGCAGCGATCGCCTTCTTGGCATGGCGGGAGCGTGGCTCGCCGCGCCAGTCATTATAGGTGACGGTGAGCGAGTTCTCATCGAGCATCGCCGCCTGGATGCGCGGCCACGGACACATGTAGGTGCACACCTGCTCGCGCATCATGCCGCCGAAGGTGTAGGTGGTGGCCGTCAGGACGCCGATCGTGATGTAGGCGACCGCTGGAGCATCGCCGCTGAAGAGCTGGCGCAGAAGCGTCGGCGCATCGGCGAAATAGAATATCCAGGCGCCGCCCGTCGCGGCGGCGATCAGCAGCCATAGGCCATGCTTGACCGTGCGGAGCATGAGCTTGCGCGCCGACCATGGCGCCTGGTCGAGCTTGATGCGGGCGTTGCGGTCGCCCTCGACTGCGCGTTCGACCACGAGAAAGAGGTCCACCCACACCGTTTGCGGACAAGTATAGCCGCACCAGGCACGGCCGATGGTCGAGGTGATGAGGAAAAGCCCGACGCCCGCCATGACCAGCAGTCCGGCGACATAGATGAATTCCTGCGGCCATATCTCGACGAAAAGGAAATAGAAGCGCCGGTGCTGCAGGTCGATCAGGACGGCCTGGGAGGGAGCGAAGGGTCCCCGGTCCCACCGCAGCCACGGCGTGAGATAGTAGATGCCGAGCGTGATCGCCATGACGACCCACTTGAAGCGGCGGAAGCTGCCGCTGGCCCGCTTCGGAAACACCTTCCGACGTGCGGCATAGAGCGGCTGCCGCACATGCGCCGCGTTGACTGGCTCGACATCGAATTCCTGGACCTCGGGTTCGCCCTGGTCGAGCATTGCGGTCGGTTCCTGGTCTGTAGCCGGTGAACGTCCTATGGCATGGGCCGTCATCGCCGGTATTGATCCGCGTCAAAGGGGGAAGAGGCCCGCGCATGGGGGCTCTCCCCGTTCCGCGTCGGGCGCAAGGGCCCCTGGCGAGCCCACCGGCGGACCGATGGTCCTACTCTCCCCCGCCGAGGGAGTGGACGAACACGGTAAGTTCCTTGACGGTGGTATCGCCAAGCCGCGCCTGCCATGCCGGCATCACGCCGTGGCGCGGCGATTCGACCTGCCGCTCGATCGCTTCCTCTCCCGGACCGTAAAGCCAGATAGCGTCCGCCAGATTTGGGGCGCCGACCTGACGGCCGCCCCTGCCTTGCGGTCCATGGCAGGCGGCGCAGTTCTGTTCGAACACCGGCTTGCCTTTCGCTGCGAGGCCCGGGTTCCGCGGCGTGCCGGAAAGGCTGACGACGTAAGAGGCGACCGCCTCGATCTGATCCGGCTTCAGCACATCGCGGAAAGCAGGCATCTCGGATTGACGGGTGTCCGCGTCGGCTTCGTACCGGATACCATGCGAGATCGTCTGGTAAATGGAACTCAGATCGCCTCCCCAGAGCCAGTCGTCATCGTTGAGATTGGGGTAGCCGTTACCGCCTTGGGCGCCGGAGCCATGGCATTGCGAGCAATTGACCTTGAACGCGGCGGCGCCGGCCGCGATCGCGAAAGGCCTCAGCTCGTTGTCGGCTTCGATGTCGGCCACGCTCCTGCTGCGGATCGCATCCACGTATTTTGCCTGCGCCCGGGTCGCTTCGTCGAGCGACGTCCGCAAATCGGCACGGCTGGAGAAGGCGAATATGCCTCGCGTCGCATGCGTGACCAGCGGCCATGCCGGATAGAGGACGGTATAGCCGATCGCCCAGAGGATCGTGGCGTAGAAGGTCCACAGCCACCAGCGCGGCAACGGGTTGTTGAGTTCGCGAATGCCGTCCCAGACATGGCCGGTCGTTTCAGCGCCGCTCAGCTTGTCGACCTGTTTGTCGCTCATTTGTCATCGTCCTCGAGCGGGATGCGGGAAGCCTCGGCGGCCGCCTTGTTGCTGCCGGGGCGCACCGCCAGGTAGATCGCGCCCAGGAAGAAGATGAGCATCGCCACCAGGCCCCAACTGTCGGCGAACTGGCGCATGGTCGTGTAATCCATGACTTCGTCCCTCGTTCTAGCGGTAACCCGCGACCTCGTCGTATTTCGTGAAGTCGACCAGGGTGCCGAGCATCTGGAGATAGGCGATCAAGGCGTCCATCTCGGTCACCTCCTGCGGATTGCCGTCGAAATCCCCGACCTTGGCCTTGGGATAGCGCCTCAGGAGATTCGTCGTGTCGGCGTTCGGGTCGGCCTGCGCCATCAGGTCTGACCCGGCGTTGGCGATGTCGTCGTCCGTATAGGGCACGCCGACATCCACATTGGCTTTTAGATGCGCGGCAATGTTCGGGATCGAAAGCTGCTTGTCCTTCAGAAAGCCGTAGCGCGGCATGACCGATTCCGGCACCACCGAGCGCGGGTCCGTGAGGTGCTGGACGTGCCATTCGTTTGAATAACGGCCGCCGACGCGGGCGAGGTCCGGCCCGATGCGCTTCGAGCCCCACTGGAAGGGATGGTCGTACATGGATTCCGCCGCGAGGCTGTAATGGCCGTAGCGTTCCACCTCGTCGCGGAAGGGGCGGATCATCTGCGAGTGGCAGAGATAGCAGCCCTCGCGGACATAGATGTCGCGCCCCGCCAGTTCGAGCGGACTGTAGGGGCGCATGCCTTCCACCTTCTCGATCGTGTTCTGGAGATAGAAGAGCGGCGCGATTTCCACGATGCCGCCAATGGTGACGACCAGCAGCGAGAAGACGAGGAGCAGCGTCGCATTGCGCTCGATGATGGCGTGCCTGTCGAGAAATGCCATGTGAGGAGATCCTTATTCGGCAGGGGCGAACGCGGGGGCCTCGCCGCCCATCGGCACTTCCTTGCGCTGATGGCCGCGAATGGTCATGGCGACGTTCCACGCCATGATCAGCACGCCGGAGAGGTAGAGCAGGCCGCCAAGCGCGCGCATCACGTAGTAGGGATGCATGGCGGCAACCGTCTCGGCGAAGGAATAGACCAGGAAGCCCTGCTCGTCGTATTCGCGCCACATCAGGCCCTGCATGATGCCCGACACCCACATCACGGCCGCGTAGACGACGATGCCGAGCGTCGCGAGCCAGAAATGCCAGTTGACCAGGCGCAGGGAATAGAGGCGCTCGCGGTTCCACAGACGCGGCGCGAGGAAGTAGATGGCGCCGAAGGTTATCATGCCGACCCAGCCGAGCGCGCCCGAATGGACGTGGCCGATGGTCCAGTCCGTATAGTGCGACAGCGAATTGACCGTCTTGATGGACATCATCGGACCTTCGAAGGTCGACATGCCGTAGAAGGCGAGCGCCATCACCATCATTCGGATGATGGGATCCGTCCTCAGCTTGTCCCAGGCGCCCGAGAGCGTCATCAGCCCGTTAATCATACCGCCCCAGGAAGGCATCCAAAGCATGATCGAGAACACCATGCCCAGCGTCTGCGCCCAGTCAGGCAGGGCAGTGTAGTGGAGATGGTGCGGTCCGGCCCAGATGTAGAGGAAGATCAGCGCCCAGAAGTGGATGATCGAGAGGCGGTAGGAATAGATCGGTCGGTTCGCCTGCTTGGGCACGAAATAGTACATCATGCCGAGGAAGCCGGCCGTCAGGAAGAAGCCGACGGCATTGTGCCCGTACCACCATTGCGTCAGCGCGTCCTGCACGCCCGAGAAGGCGGAGTAGCTCTTCGAGCTGAAGATCGACACCGGCATCGACAGGTTGTTGACGACGTGCAGCATCGCGATCGTCACGATGAAGGACAGGTAGAACCAGTTCGCGACGTAGATGTGCGGTTCCTTGCGCTTGACGATCGTGCCGAGGAACACGACGAGATAGGCGACCCATACGATGGTCAGCCAGATGTCGACGTACCATTCCGGCTCCGCATATTCGCGGCTCTCGGTGATGCCGAGCAGGTAGCCGCTGGCAGCCATGACGATGAAGAGCTGGTAGCCCCAGAAGACGAACCAGGCGAGGTCGCCCCCGAAAAGCCGGGCGCGGCTGGTGCGCTGGACCACATATAAGGAAGTGGCGATCAGCGCGTTGCCGCCGAAGGCGAAGACGACGCCCGACGTGTGGACCGGCCTCAGACGGCCGAAATTGAGCCAGGGCTGGACATCGAGGTCGGGAAAGGCCAGTTGCAGCGCAATCACAAGGCCGGCCAGCATGCCGACCACGCCCCAGAAGATGGTTGCGATGACGCCGTAGCGGATCGGGCCGTCCATATAGGCGGAAGCATCGACAGGCAGCGTCGGCTCGAAGCTCGTGCGCCGCAGCAGCACGCCCGCGCTACCGAGGAGAATGAAGAAGAGTAGCCACATATGGATGCGGAACGGATCGTCCTGCGCCATGGCCACTCCGATCAGTGCGGCAAAGGCAGCAAGGCCGAGCGCGACGATCTCCGCACCATATCGCATGACCCCATCCCCTTCGGCTTGAACAGCGACCGGCGGCAGGAAAGCCGCTCCCATGCTCTTTCGCTGCAACGGCGGAGAGCCGCTTTGATCGAGGTCAAATCGCGGCCGCAACAGTGGCAGCTAGGCCATCGCGTACTTCAATGCGGTACGCTGCGTGATT
>JBDZVC010000161.1:0-9006 GCA_040255475.1 Phyllobacteriaceae bacterium
AGGACGAACAGCGTATCCGCGACCGGCGCCCGGTAAGTCGGCATGCGATCTCTCCTTGTCCCTGCCCAGACATAGGCCCATGCGAGTGCGAACCCAAGGGCCTGAGTGAAAGAGTTAAGGAGCAATAATTGACGTTTACGGAAACATCAATTTCCTCTCGCAAGGAAGGGCGTTGTCGCCAGACGGGCGGACAAGCTCGATCAAGCGGGTTGCGGAAAGAGGATAGGACGGATCAGCCGGCGCGGCGCAGCGGCTGCACGGTTTCGAGCCGGCCGCGGACGTTCTCCATCATCTCCGTGAGTTCGCCGATGGCCTCGTCGAGGGAGGCGCGCCGTGCCTCGAGCCGGCCGAGTTGGCGCTGCGACTTTTCCAGCACCATCCTGAGCTGACGCGTGTTCGGCCCTTTCGGATCGTAGAGATCCATCATCTGCTTGACCTCGCGCAACGAGAATCCGACCCGCCGGCCAAGAAGGATAAGCTTCAGTCGCACCTGGTCGCGGCGCGAATAAAGCCGCGTCGTTCCTTCGCGGCGTGGGTGGATCAGGCCGCGGTCCTCGTAGAACCGCAACGCGCGAAGCGTCACGTCGAAGCTCTTGGCCATTTCGCCGATGCGTGTGAATTCCTCCATATTCTCACGCGCGACATCGGATTTCGAAGCCGCCTCACTGGCGGCATGGGTCGTCTCTGTCATGATCGTTCAGATCCCCGGATAGGCTGTTTCAGGTCTGGCTCGAAACAGGATCGGAAACCACGGGGGTGGGCTTCCGCTCGTGATGAGGTTGATGCTCAGAGCTCGGCGAAAGCATGCGGCCGACCATCTCTTGTCGCGATATAAATGTTGCACTGCACCATTTCAAGAGGGGTAGCCTGCGGCATTCCTTCGCCGGTTTACGATCCGGCAATCTTTGTTTCTGCCCGGTAAGGTTGCTTAACGGCTTGTTTACCACGTTCGGCGAATGGTGCGCATATCGGAATCCCGTGTTTTTCCTGTTTTGCGTTCACGGCATCTCGAGCGAGGGAATGGACGCATCACAAGACGATTTCGCGCACCGCCGTCCGTGAGATCGAGACCATTTCCCGAGGCAATCAGAAGAGCCGACCCATGGCCGGCGGGGAATTGGCGAGCACGCGTCGATGAACACCAAGCGCTCTTATATCGAATACCTGAACGCAGGCAGGCCGCGCCGGGAACATGCGGCACTGGAAGGCTTGAACCGTTCGCTGGCCGGTCTGGATGAACGCTTTGGCCGCAACTTGCGCCAGGCCGAAGGTGAACAGGGAGAAGGTGAGGCTCAGCATGCGTGGCGTTCGGCCGGCGATTTCGAGCGCAGCAGGGCCCGCGAGAGTGGCGTAGCCTCGATGAGCCGGATCGCGTCGGAGCTGAATACTCTCCGCGAAGAATTACGCCGCCGGCTGGAAGGCGCCTCCGATGCGGGCGGCGCACGTGAACCTTATTCCGCTTTTTCACGCCATGCCGGGCCGGGCGGTGGTGGCGTCAGCCCTTATCCGTCCGCCGCCGATGAACACGTGATGGCGGGCATCGCCGACCGCCTCGAACAGATCCACGCCGCGGTCGCGAAACTGCCGGATTCGCTGTCGATCTCCTCGCTCGAGGACAAGGTGAAGACGCTGGCGACGGCCGTGGAGCAGCTTGCCCGGCAGAAGGAAATGCCCGGCGCCACCACCTTCGAGGCGATCGAGGAACGTCTTGACGAGATCTCCCGCGCGATCGTCGCCTCCTCGCAGCCCGCGCCCGGCGTCGACAATGGACAACTGGAGCGCATCGAAGCGCGCATCACCTCGCTCTCGCGCCAGCTCGAGGAATTGGTCGAGGACAGGCCCACGGATGCAGTGATGAAGCAGCTTTCCGCGCTGTCGGCGCGCGTCGAGGATATCGCCGGGCGTGCCGGACTGCCGGAGGCAACCGTCAATCACCTGTCCCGCCAGATCGACCTCATCGTCGAAAAACTGGAGGGCGGCTCCCCGGCGGGTGGCTCGGACGCCATTCTCGAAGGCATGGAACGACGTTTCGAGATGCTGACCCAGGCGCTGGAACAACGGCATGAAACCGCGCGCGAGCAGAGCGTCGCGCTCTTCCGCGACCTGGAGGAACGGCTGGAGCGTTACAACCAGGACGCGCTCTCCACCGATGCGGCAATCGTCGATGCGCTCAACAAGCGCTTTTCGGACCTTGAAGACGCCATCTCGCGCCATGGCGGCATGGAGGCCGGGGCGGTCGGCCTGACGGGTGGCCTGCAGCAGCCGGGAAGGCCGCTGCCGGAATTCGACGACATCGGTCCGCGCCTTGCGATGATCGAGCGCTCGGTGAACGAAAGCCGCGAAGCGATGATCGCCGCTGCCCGCGAGGCCGCCGAACAGACGGTGCGTTCCCAAAGCCTGCCGGAAGGCGACGTCGCCGTCTTGAGCGGGCTTGCCGAGGAGCTTCAATCGCTGGAGAAACTGGCCCGCCGCTCCGACGAGCGCAACACCCGCACGTTTGAGGCGATCCACGACACGCTGTTGCAGATCGTCGACCGGCTCGGTGCGCTGGAGAGCGGCACGTCTTCTTCCACGTCCTCCGCTGACCTTCATCCTACGGGAGAGGCGACACCGGCGCGCAAGCTCGAATTCGCCGACGCTCCTTCGCTCGACGTTGAGAATGCGGAGCCGCTGCCCCAGCCGGCATTGGAGCGTGCTGCTCGACAGCCGGCGGAGGTGTCGCCGAAAGTGACTGGCGCAATGCCGAAGGGCGATGCGGTTCGCGATCCGAAGCGCTCTCCTGCCGAGGCGGCGGCCGCCGCCGCCATGGCGGCGTTGAGCAGCAGCGACTCTGCCGGAGAGAAACCGAAGGCAGTGCCGAAGAGGTCCAGGCTCGGCAAATTGTCGGGGGTCTTGTCGCGCAAGAAAAAGAGCGAGGAGAAGCCGGTCGAGGAGCGGCGCGAACCGTCCGCAGAACCGGAATCGACCGGCGAGGTGACGCCGGAAGCCAGCCTTGATGCGCCTCTCGATCCGAAGCTTGCGAACCGGCCGCTCGAACCGGGTTCCGGCGCGCCGGACCTGAACGCGATCATGCGCCGGGTTCGCGACGCGCGCGGCGACGAAGGCCACGCTCGCAATGCGGAGACGGCGAAGTCGGATTTCATCGCGGCGGCCCGTCGCGCCGCGCAGGCGGCGGCAGCCGAGGCGGAGGTCCAGAAGAAGAAATCCGAGCCGAAGAGCTCTTCCGGCGGCTTCAGCCTGAAGCGGCTGCTTCGCTCCAATACCAAGATCGTGCTTCTGGTCGCCGGTGTCGTGTTGGTCGGCGTCGCCGGCACCCAACTCGGCAGGGCGCTCCTGAAGGACAGCGGTCACAAGACCGTCGTTCAGAAGGCGAGCGTCGCGAAAGCTTCTTCGGCGACGCCATCCGTCGCAACGCCATCGAAGGTTTCCGCGACGGCATCGAAGGCGGCTCCGAAGCCGGATACGGCGAAGGAAGAAACCGCCATGTCGCCAATCGAGCCGCTGCCGGCGAAGGCGGAGGTTTCCGAAATCGCGGCGAATACGGGGCCCTCCGCATCCGAGAAGAATGGGATGGCGGCAGCGATGGCCTCCGCGCCGGCCAATCCTGAGATGGGCGGCAACGCCAATGTCGGGGCTTCGGTGCCCGCAAAAGCGACGCCGGAAGCCGCCGTACCGGCTTCCCTTTCACCCGTGAACACGGTTTCCGCGGAAGCTTCGCCCACGAAAGCTTCGGATGGTGGAAGCGCGACGAAGGTCGCCTCCACGGAGATCACCCATATCTCCGCGCCTGCGGATGCGATGAATGCAATGCATGCCGGCGGCGGGACAGATGTTGCGGCCCTCCCGCATGAGGAAGCGCCTGCCGCCCAGCATGGCGGTGCCACCGCGCCGGCCGCGATGATGCCCGTTCCGGACGATGCCGGCCCGGCGCCGTTGCGCGAGGCGGCGGAGAGCGCCGACCCCAAGGCGATCTTCGAGATCGGCTCGCGCTATGCCGAGGGCAGGGGCGTCGCCTCGGACATGAAGGCGGCCGCCAAATGGTATGCCGAGGCAGCCGGCCTCGGCTACGCACCGGCCGAATACCGGATCGGCAATTTCTATGAAAAGGGCATCGGCGTCGAACGCGACATAGCCAAAGCCAGGGAATGGTACGTCAAGGCGGCCGACCAGGGAAACGCCGCCGCCATGCACAATCTCGGCGTGCTCTATGCCATGGGCGCCGATGGCGCGGTCGACAACGAGGCAGCCGTCCGCTGGTTCGAGAAAGCGGCCGAACTCGGCGTCAAGGACAGCCAGTTCAATCTCGGCATCCTTGCCGCGAAGGGCGTCGGCATGCCGCAAAACCTCGAAGAATCCTATAAATGGTTCGCGCTTGTCGCCAAGACCGGCGACAAGGACGCCGCTGCCAAGCGCGACGAGGTCGCCAATTCGCTGCGCTCCGAACAGCTCCAGAAGGCGCGTGCCGCGACTGAGCTCTGGAAGGCGCGGCCCGTCGATCAGGCGGCCAACATTGTCAATATCCCGGACGCCTGGAAGGAAAGCGACACCAAGACAGCCAGCATCGACATGAAGCAGGCTGTCAGGAACATCCAGATCATCCTCGGCAAGAACGGCTATGACGCGGGCGCTGCGGACGGCATCATGGGTGACAGGACGAAATCAGCGATCGTGGCGTTCCAGAAGGCCAACGGCATGGAACCGACCGGTGAGGTGAATGAGGCCTTGGTCACCGCGCTCCTTAAAAAGAAATAACGGCGCATTGGCGCCAATATGCTGTGATTTATTTGCCAACATGCTGACAAATCTGCATGTTTTCGGCTCAATCCGCGGGAGTTAAATTGACTTCCCCGTACAAGGGCGGCAAGAACAGTTCTGTTTTCGATCGTGTTTTCGGCACGAGACACGGATTTCCGGTCCCACATGGCTAGTCGGGTTTGACGGGTGGGCATTTATCTCCCGATCGCTGAGATGTCGGTCAACATGCTCGTGCTGCTCGCCATGGGCGGCGCGGTCGGTTTCCTTTCGGGAATGTTCGGTGTCGGCGGCGGGTTCCTCATCACGCCGCTGCTGATCTTCTACAACATCCCGCCTTCCGTCGCCGTCGCGACGGGTGCGAACCAGGTGGTGGCGGCCTCGGTGTCCGGCGCGCTCATTCACATGAAGCGCGGCACGCTCGACATCAAGCTCGGAACGGTGCTGCTGGTCGGCGGCATCGTGGGTGCCATCCTCGGTATCTATATCTTCGCGCTTCTGCGCAGCATCGGCCAGTTGGACCTGATCGTGTCCCTCATGTACGTCGTGATGCTCGGTTCGGTAGGCTCCATCATGCTGGTCGAGAGTGCGCGCGCCATCCGCCGTACCCGGGCTGGCGGCGCGGCCGAGGTGCGGCGACCCGGCCAGCACAATTGGGTGCACAAGCTGCCGCTGAAGATGCGTTTCCGCTCTTCCAAGCTCTTCGTCAGCGTTATCCCGGTGCTCGGCCTCGGCGCGGTGGTCGGCTTTCTCGGATCGATCCTCGGCGTCGGCGGCAGCTTCATCATGATCCCGGCCATGATCTATCTCCTGAAGGTTCCGACCAAGGTCGTCATCGGCACGTCGCTTTTCCAGATCGTCTTCGTCTCCGGGTTCACCACGGTGGTGCACGCCGCCACCAACCAGACGGTCGACGTCGTTCTCGCCTTCCTGCTCATGGTCGGCGGCGTGATCGGCGCGCAATATGGCGCGCGCGCCGGCCAGCGCCTTCGCGGCGAGCAGTTGCGCGCGCTGCTGGCCTTCCTCGTTCTGGCCGTCGCGCTCAGGCTGGCGATCGACCTTTTCGCCCGGCCCGTCAGCCCGTTCTCGCTGGCCCCGCTAGGAGGCGCGTGACGATGGGCCGTATCCGCCTCATGGTAGCAATCTTGCTCATGCTGGCGGTCGCCATGCCGGTAGCCGCCTACGCCCAAGAGAAACGCGAAACGATCCAGATCGGTCTCTCGGCGGACACGGTTTCGATCACGTCGGATTTCTCCGGCGCCAACCTGACCATCTTCGGTTCGATCGACAATGTCGATCCTGTGGTGGCGCGCGAAGGCGGCTATGACGTCATCGTCGTGCTGGAAGGGCCGGCACGCCCGGTCGTCGTGCGCCTCAAGCAACGCGTCCTCGGCATGTGGATCAACACCGAGGCGGAGACATTCGTCAACGTGCCTTTTTCCTATTCGATGGCTCTGACCAGGCAACCCCAGGACATCGCCGAACCGAAAGTCTATCAGCAACTCGCGCTCGGCATCAACAACATCTACATGCAGCCGCTCGACCGTACAGTCGACCCCGACACAATCAAGGAGTTCGCGACGGCGCTGCGGGATCGCAAGAAGGCTTCCGGCCTCTATAGCGAACGGCCCGGCGCCGTGCAGTTCCTCTCGCAGACGCTTTTCCGCGCGACCGTGGCGCTTGCGCCCGACGTGCCGGTGGGAACGCACCGCGCCCGCGCTTTTCTCTTCAAGGCTGGCCGCTTCGTTGCCCAGACGTCGGCGCCGCTTGTCATCCTGAAGGGCGGGTTCGAGCGGCGCATCTATCAGGTCGCGCACGACCACGGCTTCTTCTACGGTATCTTCAGCGTGCTGCTCGCGCTGCTGACGGGCTGGGCCGGACGCTTCCTCTTCCGCAAGGAGTGATCGGCCTCGGCTCCATCGCGGCATTTACCCCGGCCGCAGGACCGATCCTGTCACCTTGTAGACGCGCTGCCGGCCGAGCATGCAGGCAAAGAGTCCGTCCGCGTCGAAGAGACCCGCATAGGCCCGGTCGAGCACGTTCAGCATGCCCGTATAGGCGCCGAAGGCGGGCATGATCAGCCGCCTGCCGTCACCGGCGAAGCAGCGCCGCCTAACCGAGCGTCCACGGGCGACGAGCCGCGCGCCCGGATGGAGGTGCCCGGCGATCTCGCCCGGCATCGGACCGCGCGATGGCTCGTGCCGGAAGACCACTGAGCCGATCGCGATTTCCTGTACGCTCTCGCCCTCGATGCCCTCCGGTGCCTCGGGATCGTGATTGCCGGCGATCCAGAACCAGTCGCGCCTGGCAATCAAGCGGGAGAGTTCGGCCCGGAAGATATCCGGCATCAGAGCCGCGCCGGCGCCGTCATGGAAACTGTCGCCGAGGCTGACCACGATCTTCGGATCGTAGATGGCAATCACCTCTGAAAGTCGTGCCAATGTCGCCGCCGTGTCGTAGGGCGGGATGAGTTGCCGCCGCCGCGCGAAGGCCGCTCCCTTTTCCAGATGCAGGTCGGAAACGGCGAGCAGACCGAGTATGGGGAAATAGAGCGCACCACTCGCGTCGCAAAGCGCGGTCTCGCCTTCGATCTCTATCGTTTCGCTTAAGGTGGCGCGCGGTGTCATCCGACCTGTTCCGTACCCATCGCCTCTTCGATCAGCGCGTCCGCCGTCGCGGCGAGCAGCATATCGTTCGCCTCGCCATTCACCGATTCACGCCCGATCTCAAGCATGATCGGCACAGCCAGAGGCGAGATGCGATCAAGGTCCTTATGCATGATTCGACCCCTGATCCGCGACAGCATTTCGCCGAGCCGCTTCACGTCGAGCAGTCCGGCCGCCGCGTCGGCGCGGGTCGCCTGCAGAAGGATATGGTCGGGCTGGTGTGTTCTCAGCACATCGTAGATGAGGTCGGCCGAGACCGTCACCTGCCGTCCGGTTTTTTCCTGTCCGGGATGCCGCCGTTCGATCAGCCCCGCGATCACGGCGCAGTTGCGGAAGGTGCGCTTCAGCATCCAGCTATCGGCGAGCCATGCTTCGAGGTCGTCACCGAGCATGTCTTCGGCATAAAGTTCGGCGAGCGGCAGCGCGCCCGTACGGAACATGCGCCCCATATCCTCCAGCGACCAGATAGCCAGTGAGTAATCGGTGGCGACGAAGCCGAGCGGATGCGCGCCCGCCCGCTCCAGCCGGCGGGTGAGCAACATGCCGAGCGTCTGGTGCGCCAGCCGCCCCTCGAACGGATAGGCAACCATGTAGAAACGGTCGCCGCGCGGAAAGGTCTCGACCAGCAAATCCTCGCGATGCGGCAGGACGGATACGTCCTTCTGGATACGCAGCCAGTCGGCGACCTGTTCGGGCAGGAGATGCCAGCGCGACGGGTCGGCGAGCATCGAGCGCACCTCGGCCGCCAGATAGGTCGAAAGCGGGAACTTGCCGCCCATATAGCTTGCCACCTTGGGATCGTTGCCGGCGGCGCTGGTGACATAGCATTCGCTCTCGCGGATGCCTTCGAAGCGCACGATCTTTCCGGCGAAAAGAAAGGTATCGCCCGGTGCCAGCGTCTCGACGAAATATTCCTCGATCTCGCCCAGCACCGGCCCGCCGCGCACATTGCCGCCGCGCCCACGATGCCGCGTCAGGCGGACTTTCAGCATCGGCGCCTCGACGATGGTGCCGACATTCAGCCTGTATTGCTGGGCGACGCGCGGATGGGCGATACGCCAGCGCCCGTCCTGCATTTGACGGATGCGGGCATAGCGCTCGTAGCCGCGCAGCGCATAGCCACCGGTCGCGACGAAATCCACGACACGGTCGAAGGTAGCGGTATCGAGAGCGGCATAAGGCGCGGCGCTCCGGATCTCTTCCAGGAGTTCTTCGGCATGGAACGGTTCGGCACATGCCGCGCCAAGAACATGCTGGGCGAGCACGTCAAGCGCGCCTTCGACGAGAGGCGGCGTATCCTGCGCTCCGAGATAGTTGGCATCGAGCGCGGCACGGCATTCGAGCACCTCGAAGCGGTTGGCGGGAACGAGGATGGCGCGGCTCGGCTCGTCCATGCGGTGATTGGCACGGCCGATGCGCTGTGCGAGCCGGCTCGCGCCCTTCGGCGCGCCGACATGGACGACGAGGTCGACGTCGCCCCAGTCGATGCCGAGATCGAGCGTCGAGGTGGCGACGACGGCGCGGAGCGCGTTTGCCTCCATCGCCTTCTCGACCTTCCGCCGCTGGCCGACATCGAGCGAGCCGTGAT
>JBDZVC010000640.1:0-1759 GCA_040255475.1 Phyllobacteriaceae bacterium
CATAACCCATCGCAGCCCTAAGCCCTCCGGCAAGCTGGTGCAATACGCCTGCGACCGGTCCCTTGTATGGCACCTGCCCTTCGATACCTTCGGGAACCAGCTTCAGCGTGTCGCGCACCTCGGCCTGGAAATAACGATCCGCCGAGCCCCGCGCCATGGCACCGACCGAGCCCATGCCGCGATAGGCCTTGAAGGAACGGCCCTGGTGCAGATAGACCTCGCCGGGGCTCTCGTCCGTCCCGGCGAGGAGCGAACCGATCATGGCGGCGGCCGCACCTGCAGCAAGCGCCTTGGCCAGATCGCCCGAGAACTTTATGCCGCCATCGGCGATCACGGTCACGCCCGCACGATCCGCCGTCTCCACCGCCGCCATGATGGCGGAAAGCTGCGGCACGCCGACGCCGGCGACGATGCGCGTGGTGCAGATGGAGCCGGGGCCGATGCCGACCTTCACCGCGTCCGCGCCGGCGTCGATCAACGCCTGCGTTCCTTCGGCCGTGGCGACGTTGCCGGCGATGATGCGCACCGAATTGGAAAGCTTCTTGGCGCGCGCGACCGCATCGAGGACGCGCTGCGAATGGCCGTGCGCCGTGTCGATCACGAGGAGGTCGATCCCGGCATCGATCAGCCGCTCGGCGCGCTCGAAGCCATCGTCGCCTACACTGGTCGCGGCTGCCGCGCGCAGCCTGCCTTGCGCGTCCTTGGTGGCGTTGGGGTTGAGCTGCGACTTCTCGATGTCCTTGACGGTGATGAGGCCGACGCAATTGCCCGCCGCGTCGACCACCAGAAGCTTCTCGATGCGGTGCTGATGGAGCAGGCGCTTGGCCTCGTCGTGATCGACGTTCTCCTTGACGGTGACGAGGTTCTCGCGCGTCATCAGTTCATGGACCTTCTGGTCCGGATTGGAGGCGAAGCGGACGTCGCGGTTGGTGAGGATGCCGACGAGCCGCCCCGTCTTCTGCCCTCCTGCCCCGCCATTCTCGACCACCGGAATGCCGGAGATACCATGCGCCCGCATCAACGCATGGGCATCGGCCAACGTTGCCTCGGGGCCGATCGTGACCGGGTTGACGACCATGCCGGATTCGAACTTCTTCACCTGCCGCACTTCCTCGGCCTGCTCGGCGGGCGAAAAATTGCGGTGGATGACACCAATGCCGCCGGCCTGCGCCATGGCGATGGCGAGCCGCGAATCGGTCACCGTGTCCATCGCGGCCGAAAGAATGGGCAGGTTGAGGTCGATATCGCGGGCGATGCGCGTGCGGATATCGGTCTGGCCGGGCATCACCTCCGAGTGGCCCGGTTGCAGCAGTACATCGTCGAAAGTAAGCGCCTCCGCGCCGGTAGCCGACTCGATTATTCTTGCCATGGTCGTCCCTGGAAAACAGTCTGAACGGCCCGGCGCCCGGCTGGAGTGCCCGATCCGTTCGTTACGGATGGCAGCGGCAGGTACCACGTATCGCCGACGGTGAAAAGGCACCCGCAACATTTGGTCAACAGCGGGTTCCTTCGCGTGGGTTTTATTTCACTCACGCCCGTACGCTGCTTTCGCGGCTGGGCTCCGCGAGGGCGCGCCGTCAGGCGCGACGCCCGGTGGGCGTTTGGGGGTGCCTCTCATTTGGAATTCATTCGGCCCTGGCCATTGTCCGGCGATTTTTGGCCATCCGGCCGGGACGTCTCGCAGCTTCCCGCGAAAATGATCGCGGTCGGCCTTGGATCCACGCCCCCAGCCCCGCCGACAGGCAGCCGGGCGGGGGCA
>JBDZVC010000641.1:0-1758 GCA_040255475.1 Phyllobacteriaceae bacterium
GTGAAGGATGCTGCGCAGGCCGGCCGCCTGCTCCATCTCGCGGATTTTACCGAGCGTCCGGAAATCGCCGGCCGAAAACGCGAAGCGCGCGGCGTCGCGAAGCCGCGCTCCCATCGTGGCCGGTTCTCCCCGCAGCGCTGCGTGGGCGCCGTTGGCGAGCTGGAAGGCGGTCTGCTTGGCCCGGATTTCGGGCGTCAGGCCGATCGCGTCGACATCGTGCGTGAGCACGATCGATGCCGCAGGCAGCGGCCCGAACAGGGCTTCCTCCGGCAGGCCCCGCTCGCGTGCCGCCCAGCGCCGCAGGAACAGGAAGGTGCGGTTGGCCCAGGCGCTGTCGAACAGCCGGTGATGGGTCCGTGGCAGCCGGAACGCATAGGAAAGGACCGGCCCGTGCCGGGCTTCGTGTTCCCGCTCCGCGCTGCCGGCCAGCATGTGCCAGACAACGGCGATCCAGTCGCAGCGCTGCCACGCTTCCGCTTCCTCGCTTGGCGCGACCGCGCTCGAAAAGGCGAGCAGGGTTCCGTCGACGCCGAGGTCGGAAGCCCAGTCCGGAAGGGCGATTTCGACCATCTCGCCCGGATCGCCGTCGGCCGGTTGCGCCGACGGCATCGGCAGCGCCGCAACCGCTTCGGCCCCGCGCGGCCAGTACCGCCTGCCGCAGGCGATGACCCAACTACGCCCAATCGCGTTAGCGTCCATTAGCTTGGGTCGTCTGTACGGCGGTGCCCCAAAAGATCGCTTAGGCTTATGCTTCCCTGTGCCACCACCCAAGCCGTCCCAACAATTGAGGGCAGCAGATTCACGATTCGCACGAGCAGCGCAATCGCTACCGCATCGGCGATTGTGTAGCCAAAGCTTCCCATTGCAAGCACGGTGGCGCCCTCAAATGTACCGAGGCCTCCCGGTGTGACGGTAATTACGAAGCCAAGCGTTCCCGCCACGAAAACGAACAGGACTTGGGCTGCCGAAAGCGGGATTGCGCCGACAAGCTGGATCAGCAAATACGTTGTGAGGATAGAACCGCACCAAATGACAATGCTCTGCCATACAGCGGGGCCAAGCAATTTGAAGCTACCGCCCCGGAGCAACGCTTCAAGAAGATCGCGTGCAGTCGCACGTAGTCTCGCCCCCGGCACATATCTGATCATATGGAGACCGAAGTCAGGCCGAAGCGCCAAAGCGGCTAGAACTACAAGCCCGACGGAAAGAACCAATGTGAGCACTAGAGCAGTGCGCTGTAAATCGCCGGAATATTGAGTCGCCACGGTGAGACCTGCCAAGGCGGTCAAGAAAGCAAGGCATCCGATATCGAGCAGTCTTTCCAGCGCTAGGGCGGCGAAACCGTTTGCGAGGGGCAGTCCGGTCTGAATGCGCAAAGCGGCAGGCTTAACAACTTCTGAGACTCGTGCCGGTACGACCACAAACACACATGAGGAAAGCGCGTTGGCAAAGAACGCGGGCAACGCGGTCGCTGGTGGGCCGGCTAGGCGTGCTAGGCGCACACCTTGAAACCAGATTGTGGCGAAGGAAATCGGTAGCACGATCAAAAGGGCGGCAGTCGAGAGGGGAGACCTCAGCACTGGCGAGGCGTAGTGCAGAGAGGCCGCCAGCGCGGCGAAAATTAGAGCGGCACAAAAGCCGCCCGTCAGCATAAGCCGACGCCGCATCCTCGCTGTGCCGCTCACAATTACCTTCCGCTAGCCGAAGTGAGACCTACTCGTTCAAGATCGCGCCGAGTCGCAGTGCGCCGACACACCA
>JBDZVC010000642.1:0-1757 GCA_040255475.1 Phyllobacteriaceae bacterium
ACGACGACGAGCGGCAACGCGGCAGATGCGAGCGCCGCGATCCATGTACGGAGTTCGCCGCCCTCGGCGGTGCTGCCCCCAAGCTTGACGACAACGGGCTTGACGACAGCCGGCCTCAAGAATTTGCACCCTTCTTGCCGCGCGCGTCCGTCCGGGGCCGACCGGAAAGTGCATCGAAACCCGGCGACAGGGTCTTTTCCGCGGCCTGCTTGCGCTCGATCTCGACTCCGACGCCGCCCGGGCCGAGTTCCAGTTTCTGTACCCTGACCGTGACGCGCGCCACGCGCGGATTTTCAAGCACGCGCGCCGCCACCTGTTCCGCGAGCGTCTCCGTCAATTGCACATGGCCGGAAGCGACGATGGCGCGAATGCCGTCCATGACGATGTCGTAGGAGAAGACATGGCGCATGTCCTCGGGCGCGTTGGTCACCCTCAGCACATCGGCGGAAACGTCGAAACGCACCTTTTGCGTATGGCCGTGCTCGAAGCTATAGGCGCCGATCTCGACCGGCAGCACGAAATCGCTGACGAAGATGCGATCGGTGCCGAGCGCCGGATCGATGGAACCCGGCGCATAGCCGCGCGCGGCGAGCAGCCGGTAATCGACGCCGGCGGCCCCGCCTGCGCGCTTTTCCTCCGGGATGAGCGCGCGGATGTGCCTGACCGCGTCCGCGCTGATCGGGCTGGTGCGCTGCGAGCGGTCGCAAAGCGCGCCGCGAAAGCCCAGGAAATCCGGACGGAAAGGCAAAAGCCGGGGGATATCAGGCTCCTCGAGCGATCCGCTCAGCCCCACCATCAGGCCGAGCGACCTGCAGCGCTCAATGAAAGGCGGGATGCGTTCGGGTGGCATATGGTCGAGCAGGCGGCCTTTCGACTTGTCGGCCGTGTCGAGCATCGCGCCGTGGAAGCCGTTTCCGGCGAGAACAGGTAGGAGTTTCATATCCGGATTGAGATCGGCGAAGAGTACGGCGACGATCTTGACGCGGCCGGTGAGATCGGAGAGCGCCCGCGCACAATCCGCCGCCTTGCCCGACGGGAAGAAGCCGATTTTGACGTAATCGACGCCGGTCGCGGCGATCGCCTCGGCCGTCGCGCGGATTGTTTCGGGCTCCATCGGCAAATCGCCGCAAACCGCGCTGACCGGTGCCCGGTCCGCGATCAGGCTGCGGAGCCGGCCGATTTCCTCGACTGGCAACGCGCCGAGCGACCCGGCGCCGGGGTCCTTCAGGTCGATGATATCCGCGCCGCTCGAAAGGACAATTTCCGCCTCCTCGCCCGCCCTGACGCTCGCCAACATTTTGGTCATGGATCGAGCCTTTCCGGGCAAGGTACGAGGCGGTGGCGGACCGAAGGCGTAGAGGTATTTTCGCGCCGCGCCAAAAAGGTCAGCACGGGGCTTGCGGAACGGAAAGGCTGGGCTAAACTCATCTCGGCACCATTTACAGTCGCAATTCCCGATGGTTCGGGGCGGCTGTTCGATCGTAATTGCATACTGGAGAGTATGGTGCCCTATACTCGTCTCGCCGTCATCGCCCTTTTTTTGTTGGGCGTCAATCTCCCTGCCGCGCTGGCGCAGCAGGCGACCCCCAAGCCGCAAAAGCAGCCTGCCGAGGTCCGGATCGGGTATCTGCGCGCCTATGCGCCGGAGCTGACGCTGTCGCTGCTCGACCTGCCGCCGCGTGACGAGGGCGTCGCCGGCGCCAAGGCCGGCATCAAGGACGACAACACGACCGGCAAATTCATGGGCCAGAACTTCG
>JBDZVC010000162.1:0-8967 GCA_040255475.1 Phyllobacteriaceae bacterium
TATAAACCCGACCAATATGCAGGGAGAAGCTGCCATGAGCGTACGCATCAACGACACTGCCCCCGATTTTACCGCAGAGTCGACCGACGGCGAAATTCATTTCCATGACTGGATCGGCGACGGCTATGCCGTGCTGTTCAGCCACCCCAAGGATTTCACGCCGATCTGCACGACTGAACTCGGCTACATGGCCGGCCTGAAGGATGAGTTCACCAGGCGCAACGCCAAGATCATCGGCATCTCGGTTGATCCGGTAGAGAGCCACAACAAGTGGAAATCGGATATCGAGACGGCGACCGGCCACAAGGTCAACTATCCGATGATCGGCGACAAGGATCTGAAGGTGGCCAAGCTCTACGACATGCTGCCTGCCTCCGCTGGCGACAGTTCCGAGGGCCGCACGCCCGCCGACAACCAGACGGTCCGCACCGTTTTCGTCGTCGGACCGGACAAGAAGATCAAGCTCACGCTCACCTATCCGATGACGACCGGCCGGAATTTCGAAGAGATCCTGCGCGCGCTGGATTCCATCCAGCTTACCGCCAAGTACAAGGTATCGACGCCGGCGAGCTGGAAGCCGGGCGAGGATGTGGCGCTGACCGGCGCCGTCTCCGATCAGGAAGCCAACGAGAAGTTCGGAGGCTTCAAGGCTGTCCTGCCTTATCTTCGGATGGTGAAGGCGCCGAAAGACTGAGTTATTCGAAACTGACTGCTTTGCTGGGCGCTTCGGCGCCCGGTTTTTTATCGCCGCCAGATTGAGGTTCATGGCATTGCGGAAGTTGCTTGTTACCGGCAACCGCAGGTTCCGCGATCCATGATTGTCGCGATACCCGTATTGGCAGGAACCACCCTTTTCATATAGTGGGGTTTTGGTTGCGATCGAAAAACTACGATCCGCCGTCTGCAGCCAACAATTTAGAGGGAGGTATCTTCGATCATGAAATTTATGCACTTGCTTGCCGCAGGCGCCCTGGCGCTGTCGACCGGCCTCGCTGCCGCTCCGGCCCAGGCCGACGAATTCATCAACGTGCTGACTGGTGGCACTTCCGGCGTTTACTATCCGCTTGGTGCCGCGCTTGCCAAAATCTACGGCGAGAAGATTCCGGGGGCTCGCACGCAGGTGCAATCGACCAAGGCTTCCGTCGAGAATCTGAACCTGTTGCAGCAGGGCCGGGGCGAGATAGCCTTCGCGCTCGGCGACTCGGTCAAGGATGCCTGGGCCGGCAACGAAGAAGCGGGATTCAAGAAGAAGCTCGACAAGCTCCGTGCCATCGCGGCCATCTATCCGAACTATATCCAGATCGTCGCGGCGAAGGCTTCCGGCGTGACCGACCTCGCCAGCCTCAAAGGCAAGCGCCTTTCGGTCGGCGCGCCGAAATCGGGCACGGAACTCAATGCCCGCGCGATCTTCAAGGCCGCCGGTATGAGCTATGAGGATCTCGGCAAGACCGAATATTTGCCGTTCGGCGAGTCCGTCGAACTCATCAAGAACCGCCAGCTCGATGCCACGCTGCAGTCGGCGGGGCTGGGGGTCGCTTCGATCAAGGATCTCTCGACTTCCATTCCGATCACGGTGGTCTCGGTGCCAAAGGAGATCGCCGAGAAGCTCGGCGCTCCGTTCCAGGCGGCCACTATTCCGGCTGGAACCTATGACGGTCAGGAGAGCGATGTCCCGACGGTCGCGATTACCAACATCCTTGTCACCCGTTCCGACATTTCCGACGAGGAAGCCTACCAGATGACGAAGCAGCTCTTCGAGAACCTTCCCGAAATGGTGGCTGCGCACAAAGCGGCCAACGGTATCAAGCTCGAGAACGCGGTCATGGGTCTGCCGATCCCGCTGCATCCGGGCGCGGAGAAGTACTACAGGGAAAAGGGTATCCTGAAATAGGAAGCCAGGGCTCCCTGAGGGAGGAGCGTGAACGATGTCGGGGGCGACGTGACGCGATAGCCACGTCGCCCTTGGCCAATTCAAGAGCAGTATTCCAGGGGAGGAAGTATGCCCGAACCCGTCACGCCGGCCGATAAGGCACAGCAGGGTGCGCCCGCAACTGTCCACGATCCGCTTGCCGAAACTTTTCCCGCAACGCGTGAGGGGAGGGTTCTGTTCGGCATCGCCATCGCCTTTTCAACGTTCCAGCTTGTGACAGCGGCGGGCCTGTTCGGCCTGCCGAGCCAGGTCGTCCGTTCCGTTCACGTCGGTTTCCTGATGTTGCTGGTCTTCCCGCTGCTGGCGGTACTCCGTCAGGCGTGTCCGAGCGTGCGTGCCGCCGCCTGGGCGCTGGGCATCATCGGCATGGGCGTCGGTCTCTACCAGTTCATCGAATACGAACCGCTGATCCTGCGCGCCGGCGAACCCCTGCCGATCGACACGGTGGTCGGCGTCCTGTCGCTGGCGGTGCTTTTCATCGCCACCTATGCGCTGATGGGTCCGGCGCTGCCGATCATCTGCGGCGTCTTCCTCGCCTATTGCCTTTGGGGCGAATACCTGCCTTCCCCGTTCAATACACGCGGCTATCCGTTCTGGCAGGTCATCGACCATATGAGCTTCGGTACGGAGGGCATATACGGCATCCCGACCCTCGTCTCCGCGACCTATATCTTCCTTTTCATCCTGTTCGGCTCCTTCCTGGAAAGAGCTGGCATGATCCGGCTCTTCACCGACGTATCGATGGGACTGGTCGGCCATGCCCGCGGCGGGCCGGCCAAGGTCGCGGTCATCTCGTCGGGCTTCATGGGCATGATTTCCGGCTCGGGCGTCGCCAATGTGGTGACCGTCGGCCAGTTCACGATCCCGCTGATGAAGCGCTTCGGCTACCGCGCCGCTTTCGCTGGTGGCGTCGAGGCGACTTCCTCGATGGGCGGCCAGATCATGCCGCCGGTCATGGGGGCGGTCGCCTTCATCATGGCCGAGACGCTCGGCATCCAGTACAGGGAAGTCGTCGAGGCGGCGATCATACCGGCCATCCTCTATTTCGCCTCGGCCTTCTGGGCTGTCCATCTGGAGGCCGGCCGCACCGGGCTGATGGGGCTTCCCCGCAACCAGCTTCCCTCGCCAATGAATGCGCTGAAGGAGCGTTGGTATCTCATCCTGCCGCTGGCGGCGCTCGTCTATCTGCTCTTTTCCGGCTTCACACCGCTCTTTGCCGGCACGATCGGCTTCGCCATGACGGCGTTGCTGATCCTCGGCGGGTCGGTGGCGCTCGGCCTGCCTAATTACGTGCTGCGCGTCGTCTTCTGGGTCTTTCTTGGGCTGATCGCGGCGAGCTTCTTCAAATTCGGCATCGGGATCGTCATCGCCGCCGCTGCTGTCCTTGTCGCCGTCAATCTCTTTATCAAAGGCGGCATGCAGACACTGCGCGATTGCCGCGATTCGCTCGCCGAGGGCGCCAAGACGGCGCTTCCGGTCGGCATCGCCTGCGCCATCGTCGGCATTATAGTCGGCACGATGACGCTGACAGGCGTCGCCAACACCTTCGGCGACTACATCGTCTCCATCGGGCGGTCGAGCCTGATCCTGTCGCTCATCCTGACCATGATCACCTGCCTGATCCTCGGCATGGGCATCCCGACGATCCCGAACTACATCATCACCTCGACCATCGCCGGGCCGGCGCTGCTTGCCCTCGGCATCCCGCTTCTGGTCAGCCATATGTTCGTCTTCTATTTCGGCATCATGGCGGATCTGACGCCGCCGGTGGCGCTGGCCTGCTTCGCCGCCGCTCCGATCGCACGCGAGAGCGGACTGAAGATCGCCATGGAGGCGATAAAGGTGGCCGCCGCCGGCTTCGTTATCCCCTATATGGCGGTCTATACGCCGGCGCTGATGCTGCAGCCGGGTGGGGCGCTTGCCGACTCGATCGGCTTCTATCCGGCCGTCATCTACATCGTCTTCAAGACGGCGCTCGCCATCGCGCTCTGGGGCATCGCGGTGATCGGCTATTTCAAGACCCATCTCGCCTGGTGGGAGCGCATTCTCGCGACGATCGCCTCCTTCTCCCTCATCGCGGCCGTCCCGATATCCGACCAGATCGGCTTTGCGCTCGCCGTGGTCTTCTTCGGCCAGCACCTTTATAGGGCGTGGCAGGCGAGCCAGCCGGCATGAGCCTTTGCGTCCTCGCCAGCGGCAAGATCATCGTGCTTGCCGCCACGGCTTTCACGCTGTCGTGGACGCATTCGGTGGAGAAGATCCGGTGGACCGAGCACTGGCGGGTGACCCCGGCGGGGCTCATCGTCGATATGGGACGTGTCGAGGGTTCCGGCGCCGGCATGGACCCGCCGGAAGGCAGCGTCTTCAGGAATGACGGGTGGGAGTATCGGCCGAAGGTGCCGCCCCTGCCGAAATTGGTCCTAGCGGCGTCGGGCGCGACCGTCGGCGGATGGTTGCTTTGTATCGAGGGCCGGCCCTGCCTCACGCTTGGCGCGAGGGAAGGGCCGCCGGTCTCAATCGAGCCCTGTTACGACAAGACGGAGTGAATCACGAGAAGACGGAGTGAAAGGTCGCCCCGGCGTCCGGCATGATGCCGCCGCGGCGCGCGCAGGCGGGGCCGGGTCCGCGCATATAGTGGCGCTCCGGACGATAGGTCGGAGCGATGAATTCGCGCAGTGCAGCGCGGCAATGCGTCAGATGTGTCCAGAATGCCATTTTCCGTCTCCCGGTCCTGTCTCGGATGTCCCGTCCGATTGAGAAGACGATAGCAGCCAAGAATGAATCACCCGTGAACGGCGTGTTAAGAACTTGCACGGATTGCGGCGAATCGGCGGCAGATCGGAGGCGTTTTCAAAGCGGCCTGGATCCGGCGTCTCCTCAAGGGGAACAAGCGCCGTTCCGGGTCCGAATCTATTCGCGCAGCAGCCGCTCGAAATTCTGCCTGCCCGCCGGCGAGAACAGGATCGCGCGGCTTTGCGGATCGCGCCGCGCCCATTTCCATTCCATGATCTTGTCGAGCATGGCAGCGCCGAGCGCGCCGGCCAGATGCGAGCGACGTACGCTCCAGTCCAGGCAGGATCGACAAAGTGGTCGCCGCTGCCCGGAAAGGGAGGGGAGGTCGATGCCGAGTTCGTCGAAAAACGCCTGCCCCTTGGGGCCGATGTCGACCGTATCGGCGCGCAGCGCCAGGATGCGTCGCGACAAGAGGCTGTCATAAAGGGAGACGCCCCTGTCGCCGGCGAGATGATCGTAGCAGATACGCGCCTCGCGCATGGCCGCGTCACGTGGGCCGGGCCGTGCGCGTCTCGGGCCAACACGCTCCGCAACGCCGGAGATCGTTTCCAGCATCGCCGCGATGTGATGGCCGGATAGCGCATAATAGCGGTGCCGGCCCTGACGCTGAAGCGTGAGCAACCCGCCTTCTACCAGCTTGGCGAGATGCGAACTGGCGGTCGGCATCGTCACCCCGGCTTCCAGCGCCAGTTCGCTCGCCGTCAGCGCGCCGCCATCCATCAGCGCGGTGAGCATGTTGGCCCGCGCGGGGTCGCCGACGAGACTGGCGATACGTGCAATATCCGGTTCTTCGCGCATGGTTCGATCCTTATCGAAGCATTGATGTCGTGCAAGCTTTATCTTCAACACATGAAGAGGAGTTCGGAAGCCATGGAGATCGCAAACCGTCCGCGAGCCTTCGGCCGATTGCCTCGCGATACTTTCGTGCCCCGTCTCACATTGCATCGAGCGGCTTCGCTCCTCGCGCGCTGGTATGACCGCTATCTACAGCGTCAGGATCTTGCGTCGCTCGATGCAAGGATGCGTCGCGACCTCGGTCTTTCTGCCGGCGAGGTCCGCCGCGAATGCGCGAAGCCCTTCTGGAGATGACGCCTCACGCACGAGCCTATCCACGCGCACGACCTGATGCTTCGATCTTCATCGAAATGTCCGTGCCAAACACGAAAGGAAACGCCGATGATCACCTGCTTCATCTGCTACGAGATCGATCCGTTCCGCAAGGATGCCTTCATCGAATACGCTCGCAACTGGGGTCAGGTGATCCCGCGCTGCGGCGCCGATCTCATCGGTTATTTCGCACCGCATGAGGGCTCCGCGACGACGGCCTACGGCGTCTATAATGTCGGCAACCTTGCCGAATACGAAGCCTATCGCGAGCGTCTTCTTGCCGATCCGCTCGGCCAGGAGAACTACCGCTTCTCGCAGAAGGAAAAATTCATCCGACGCGAGGACCGCATCTTCCTCAAGCCTGTTTCGGCGGCCGTCGGCACCGCCGGATGAGGGCTTCGGTCGGCCAGGCGTCACATGCCTCGTTCACGATCGCGACCCTCTTTGAAATATTTGGAACAAGCAGCCAGGAGGGCCGTTGGGCGGGCAGGGAAGTGCGGCCCCGCGGAGCGATCAGCTTCCGCATGATCAACCCTGACGGACAAAGAGGAAGGCGACGACAATGGGACTCTTCTCCAAGGACATCAAAACCATGGATGACCTCTTCGTGCATCAGTTGCGCGACATCTATTATGCCGAGGCCCAGATCATGAAGGCGCTGCCGAAGATGATCGACAAGGCCACCAATTCGGATTTGAAGAACGGCCTGTCCGTGCATCTCGAACAGACAAAAGGCCACGTCTTGAGGCTGGAAGACGTCTTTGACATGCTTGATCTCGATGCCGAGGGCGTCAACTGCCCGGCGATCGACGGCATCATCGATGAAGCGGATGACGTTTCCGGCGAGGTGGAGGACAAGCGCGTACTGGACGCCGCGCTGATTGCCGCCGCGCAAGCCGTGGAGCATTACGAGATGACACGCTATGGCACGCTTATCGCCTGGGCCGAAGAGGCAGGCCGGACCGATTGCGCCGGGTTGCTCAAGCAAACGTTGGAAGAAGAGCGCGCGGCCGACAGGAAACTGACCGAGATCGCCGAAAGCGAGGTCAATCTGAAGGCGGCCTGACTACCATCCACTCTCCTTGTTGCAAAGGCAGGTACGGAGTTTCTTCGTGCCTGCCTTTGTTTTGTAAAGTCTCAACGGCAAATTCCGAAATAGATATTGACCGATCGATCGGTCAGTATTATATCGGCTCCATGCCTAGACGCGACACCCGATCCGCCATCATTGACGCCGCCGTCACCGTTCTCGGCCGCGACGGTCCCGACGCCTTCAGCGCCGCGGCGCTAGCCCGCGAGGTCGGCATCAGCAAGGCGACACTCTTCCATCATTTCCCCTCGATCGATGAGATACCCACCGCCGCATTCGAGCGCATGATCGCCGACAGCCTCGCCATCGACATGCCGCTTGATGCATCACTCGCCGATACGATCGAATTTCTCGGGCGTGGCAGTGCCGAACTGGTGCGCACGCGGCGCGGGTTCTTCCGGGCCTATTTCGTCCTGATGGCGCGAGCCATGTTCGATGACAGGCTACGCGCTCAGCTTCAGGCTTCGGGCGACGCGCTGCTTGGGCGGCTAGGCGCCCTGCTTGCGCCGAAATTAGCACCGGGTGCGGATCCGGCGGCGTTCGCCCGGCTGGTGGCCGTCCAACTCGATGGCTCGGCCATCCACCGCATGGCCTTCGGCAATGACCACGAGATCGATGCGGCGTGGAAGACCCTTGTCGATCTCGCAAGACAGGAAGGGAAATCCCGATGAAAATCGCCATCAACGGTGCCGGCGTTGCCGGCCCGGCGCTCGCTTATTGGCTCCTGCGCTACGGCCACGAACCCGTCCTGATCGAGAAAGCGCCTGCCTTGCGCAAGGGCGGCTATATCATCGACTTCTGGGGGGCAGGCTATGACATAGCAGGGAAGATGGGCATTTTGCCCAGGCTTCTCGGTCTCGGCTACCAGGTGGAAGAAGTCCGTTTTGTCGACGCACATGGGCAAAAGTCCGGCGGCTTCTCGACGGAGGTCTTCTGGCGCATGACAGGCGACCGCTTCACCAGCCTGCAGCGGAGCGATCTCGCTGCCACGATATACTCAACCGTTGAAGGAAAAGTGGAGACGATCTTCGACGACGGTATCGCCGCGATCGAGGATCGGGCCGATCATGTCCATGTCGGCTTCGACCGTGCCTCTCCGCGCGATTTCGATCTCGTCATCGGCGCGGACGGCCTGCATTCGCGTGTGCGCTCGCTTGCTTTCGGTCCAGAGAAAGAGGCGGAACGCTTCCTCGGCTATTGTGTCGCCGCGTTCGAGGTGACCGGCTACCGGCCGCGCGAGGAACTCACCTATGTCAGTCATGCGCTCCCGGGCCGCCAGGTAACGCGCTTTTCCAAGCGTGATGACCGAACGCTGTTCATGTTTTGCTACCGGGAAAAGGAGCCGGTGCCGATTCCAGACGATGACGCCGGTCGCCGTGAGGTTCTGCGCCGCGAGTTCGCCGATATGAAATGGGAAGTGCCGGCAATTCTCGCGGCGATGGAAAACGCCGAAAACATCTATCTCGATCGTGTCAGCCAGATCGAGATACCGCGTTGGACGAAAGGCCGGGTCGCACTGATCGGCGATGCCGCGGCCTGCGTGTCGCTGCTGGCGGGCGAAGGCTGCGGCCTGGCGATGACGGAGGCTTATGTGCTCGCTGGCGAGATCGCCCGTGCCGGCGACCACCACGCGGCGGCCTTTTCCCGCTATGAGGAACGGATGGGGCCGTTCCTCATCGCCAAGCAGGCTTCGGCGCGCAAGTTCGCCTCTTCCTTCGTGCCCGAGACTGGCTTCGGGATCGCCTTCCGCAACTGGATGATGCGGCTGATGGTCATTCCACAGGTCGCCAATTTCCTCGTCGGCGAACTGAACGACAATATCGACCTGCCGGAATACGAAGCGGCATACCCGGAAAGGCCTCACGCATTGCCGATGAGGATGCCGGCCGCGAAGACCAGCGCACCGCCGAGCACTACCTGGAAAGTCGCGCGCAGGAAGGGCGTTTCCATATAGCGGTTCTGGATGAAGGCGATCGCCCATAGTTCGAAGAACACCACGATGGCGGCGACCGTCGTCGCCGTCCAGAAGTTCGAGATGAGATAGGGC
>JBDZVC010000643.1:0-1744 GCA_040255475.1 Phyllobacteriaceae bacterium
GTCGGCAGTGGTCGCAGCCGCTCGGTTTCCGGCATTCGCTTTTCGAGGTCGCGCTCGACACGCTGAAACGCGCGCAGGACCTCGATAGCCCCGAATCCATCCGCGACTCGCTGAAGGCGACCAACCTGAAGACCATCGTCGGGCCGATCGATTTTGCGACCGGACCGCTTCCCAACTGCTCGCTGACACCGCTCGTCATGGCGCAATGGCGCAAGGGGAAGAAATATCCCTTCGACATCGTCATCGTCGACAATTCGAAGTTCCCGGAGATCCCCGTCGGCGGCGAGCCGGAGCCGATACCTTACGCATAGGCCCGGTGACAATCGAAGCCTCCAACGGCAGAGTGCTGCCACCGGAAACCGGAAACGACCGCGAGAGCCGGGCGGAATGCTGGAACTGAACGGTCTGTCCCTGCACTTCGGTGCGCTCAAGGTGCTCGATCAGCTCGACCTCGCGGTCGAGCGTGGTGAAGTACTCGGCATTCTCGGGCCGAACGGCGCCGGCAAGACGACGCTCTTCAACGTCGTCGTCGGCGTGCACAAGCCGAATGCCGGACGCGTCCTCTTCGAGGGACGCGATCTCGGTGCCATGCGCATGTGGCACCGCTGCCGTGCCGGCATCGGCCGTACCTTCCAGGTGCCGCGCCCTTTCTCCGACATGACGGTCTTCGACAACGTGCTGACGTCGGCCGTGCATGGCGGCGGCCTTTCGCTTGCCGAGGGGCGCAGGCATGCGGAGGAGGCGCTTGTCGGGACAGGGCTTTCGCACCGCATCGGCCAGCGGGCCGGCGACCTGCCGCTGCTCGACCTGAAGCGGCTGGAACTTGCCAAGGCGATTGCCTGTCGCCCTCGCCTTCTCCTGCTCGACGAGATCGCCGGCGGGCTGACGGACAGGGAATGCGAGGTACTTCTTGCCATACTGCGCTCGCTCGGCGATCGCGGCATCACCATCGTCTGGATCGAGCATGTCGTGCGCGCGCTGCGCGGTGTCGCCACCCGGCTTGCCGTGCTGCATGGCGGCAAGATCATTGCCACCGGAGCGCCGGACGACGTCCTTGCCGATCCGCGCGTCCACGAAGTCTATCTCGGAGACGCGGTGGCATGAACGACACACCGCTTCTGTCTGTCGAAGGCCTCTCCGTCTTCTACGGCCATTTCCGTGCCCTGAGTGGCGTCGACCTTTCCGTAGGGGCTGGCGAGATCGTCTCGATCATCGGCGCCAACGGCGCAGGCAAATCCTCGCTGATGAAGGCGATTGTCGGTCAGGCAGCCCGGATCGAAGGGCACATACGGCTCGCCGGCACCGATCTCTCGAGCCGCAGCACGGCCGAGATCGCCAAGGCCGGCGTCGCGCTCGTGCCGGAAGGAAGACGCCTTTTCCCTTCGCTGACCGTCGAGGAGAACCTCCGGATCGGGCAGGAGGTCGGCCGCGAAGGCGATTTCGGCTTCGAAGACGTCTACCGCATGTTCCCGGTGCTGAAGGAGCGACGACGGCAGATGGCACGCCAGCTTTCCGGTGGCCAGCAGCAGATGGTCGCGGTTGGCCGGGCGCTACTGGCCAATCCGAAGCTTCTCCTGTGCGACGAGATCAGCCTCGGCCTCGCGCCGGTCATCATCGGCGGCCTCTACGAGGTGCTTCCGAAGATCCGCGAACGTGGCATCGGCATCCTGGTTGTCGAGCAGGATATCAGCCGTTCGCTCGCCGTCGCCGACCGCTTCTATTGCCTGCTCGAAGGCCGCGTGAA
>JBDZVC010000163.1:0-8843 GCA_040255475.1 Phyllobacteriaceae bacterium
TGCATGACGAATTTCTGCACGACCTGATGCACGACCGGCACCGGCAGGGCGCCGAACGGGATGATCGCATCGAGACGGTTGCGGAACTCCGGCGAGAACAGCCGGTTGATCGCTTCCATGTCGTCCCCCTCACGCTTAGAGGAGCCGAAGCCAATGGCGGCTTTAGCCATATCGGCCGCGCCCGCATTCGTCGTCATGATGAGGATGACGTTGCGGAAGTCGATCTTCTTGCCGTTATGGTCGGTCAGCTTGCCGTGATCCATGACCTGCAACAGGATGTTGAACAGGTCCGGATGCGCCTTCTCGACCTCGTCGAGCAGCAGCACGCAATGCGGGTGCTGGTCGACGCTGTCGGTGAGCAGGCCGCCCTGGTCGAAGCCGACATAGCCCGGAGGCGCGCCGATCAGTCGGCTCACCGTGTGCCGCTCCATATATTCCGACATGTCGAAGCGGATCAGTTCGACGCCGAGCGAGGCGGCAAGCTGCTTAGCGACCTCCGTCTTGCCGACACCGGTCGGGCCTGAGAACAGGTAGCTGCCGATCGGCTTTTCCGGTTCGCGCAGGCCGGCCCGCGCCAGCTTGATCGCTGAGGCGAGCGCGGAGATCGCCGTCTCCTGCCCATAGACGACGCGCTTCAGTTCGTCCTCGAGCGTCGCCAGCACCTTCTCGTCGTCGGCTGTCACCGTCTTCGGAGGGATGCGGGCCATCGTAGCGATTGTCGCCTCAATCTCCTTGACGCTGATGGTCTTGCGTCGGCGTGATTCGGGCAGCAGCATCTGCGAGGCGCCCGTCTCGTCGATCACGTCGATCGCCTTGTCGGGCAGCTTGCGGTCGTTGATGTAGCGCGCCGAAAGCTCGACCGCCGCCTTGATCGCTTCATTGGTGTAGCGGACCTTGTGGAAGTCCTCGTAATAAGGCTTCAGGCCCTTCATGATAGCGATAGCGTCATCCACGGAAGGCTCGTTCACATCGATCTTCTGGAAGCGCCGCACGAGAGCACGGTCCTTCTCGAAGAACTGGCGGAATTCCTTGTAGGTGGTCGAACCGATGCAGCGGATGGCGCCGGACGACAGCGCCGGCTTCAGGAGGTTCGAAGCGTCCATCGCGCCACCCGACGTGGCGCCGGCACCGATCACCGTATGGATCTCGTCAATGAACAGGACCGCGCCCGGATATTCCTCGAGTTCCTTGACGACCTGCTTCAGCCGCTCCTCGAAATCGCCGCGGTAGCGGGTTCCGGCAAGCAGCGTGCCCATGTCGAGCGCGAAGATCGTCGCGTTCATCAGAACGTCCGGAACCTCGCCCTCGACCACGCGCTTGGCAAGTCCCTCTGCGATGGCAGTCTTGCCGACGCCAGGGTCGCCCACGTAAAGCGGGTTGTTCTTCGAGCGGCGGCAGAGCACCTGGATCGTGCGGGCAATCTCGGATTCGCGGCCGATCAGCGGGTCGATACGGCCGGCGCGCGCCTTCTCGTTCAGATTGATACAGTAGGCGGTAAGGGCATCCTGCTGCTGTTTCTTCTTGCCGCCCTCTTCCGCTTCAGCGCCGCCGCTGGCTCCGGGCTGGTCTTCCTCAGCCCCACGCGGCGGCCGCGATTCGCCCGCTCCCGGCCGCTTGGCGATACCGTGGGAGATGTAGTTGACCGCGTCGTAGCGGGTCATCTGCTGTTCCTGCAGGAAATAAGCGGCGTGGCTCTCGCGCTCGGCGAAGATGGCGACGAGCACGTTGGCGCCCGACACTTCTTCCCGGCCGGAAGACTGCACATGGATGACGGCTCGCTGGATCACGCGCTGGAAACCCGCCGTCGGCTTGGAATCCTCGTCGTAACCCGTGACGAGATTGTCGAGTTCGGTGTCGATATAGGTGACGAGAACCTGCTTCAGTTCATCGAGATCGACGTTGCAAGCCCGCATGACGGCGCCGGCGTCGGCGTCATCGATGAGGGCAAGCAGCAGATGTTCGAGCGTCGCGTATTCGTGGTGACGCTCATTTGCGTAAGTCAGCGCCTGATGCAGCGCCCGTTCTAGGCCTTGGGAGAAAGCCGGCATTCATTCCTCACTTCTTCTCCATCACGCATTGCAGCGGGTGCTGATGCTGACGGGCAAAGTCCATGACTTGCGTCACTTTGGTCTCGGCGACCTCGAATGTATAGACCCCGCACTCTCCGACACCGTGATTGTGAACGTGGAGCATAATGCGGGTGGCGGCGTCGCGGTCCTTCTGGAAAAAACGCTCCAGCACATGCACCACAAACTCCATCGGGGTGTAATCGTCGTTCAGAATAAGCACGCGATAGAGGCTCGGCTTCTTTGTTTTCTGCCTGGGCCGGGCAATGACAGCCGTACCGCGCCCGGTGCCATTTCCTCGGTCCTGGCCCGCCTGCATGGTAACGGCGCGACACCGCGCTGGTTCCCGGCCGATCGTCAATCGTTGCCTTCCTTTCGCCGAGCTTGATCGAGAGCCCGACATGTAGGTATCCATCCCGTAATTTTAAGGCCTTCTGGCGCGCTGACAATACGGTCTTCACAACTGACACCCGTATTTCGTCAGCCATGCGGCAGGAACAAAAAACCCGGCCGCTCGTCGCGACCGGGTCCAAACGGGCTCTTTCGATGAAAGGCCGGAGGAAAAACCTATTTAGCCCTCGGCGCGATCTCTTCGAAGGGCTTGTAGGCGTCGCGCGCCAGTTCCGTATAGAGATCGATCATCTTAGTGGCTTCGGCGATGAACCCTTCATACGCACTCTTGGCGTAGCTGGTCTGCACCTCGAAGGCCGCCTCGGGCGACTTCGCCGCCGCAAGCCTCTGGAGCGCAGCGCTGCCGTCCTCGTAACTCTTCCTGGTGTATTCGGTCGCATCGAGCGCGATCGCCTGGATGCTCTTTGAGAGCGAGGCAAAGCTCTTCAGACCGGTATCGATGAATTCCTTGCCAAGGGCGTCTGCCCCCTCGAACGCATGCGTCATGCCATGAACCTTTCCATTCAACTGAAAGTCCGGAATTTTCGCGATGCACAAAATGTAGATGCATTGCACAAATTGTCAATCCGCATGACCCGGAGACACTTCGAGCGCGTGCTGCCGACTCCTCAAACGCGAAAGAATTTATGAACGTTACGGTTACCATAAACGGATTGGTAACGCGGCCTCAAATAGATTTGCCACTCAACATCTCACGGGCCTCGATGGCCCGAATGCGGCAATAAAATCCAAGGGCAAGGCTGTGGGCAAGGTAGTAGTGGCTTCTGTGTTTGTGTCGAAATTCGTCTCGCGCACGGCAAAGACGGTCATCATCTCCTTCATGGTCGCTATCATGGCATGGTCAGGCTCCGCCCAGGCGTCGAACCGCCATTCGGCGATCGTCATCGACGCGAAGACCGGCAAGACGCTGTACGAATCGAATGCAGACGCCCTGCGGTATCCCGCGTCGCTGACCAAGATGATGACGCTCTATCTCACCTTCGAAGCAATGCGCTCTGGCAGGATATCGAAGTCGACGCCGGTACCGTTCTCGGCCGAGGCCGCTTCCCAGCCGCCGACCAAGCTTGGCGTGAAGACCGGCGGCTCGGTCACCGTCGAAACCGCCATCTACGCCCTGATAACGCGTTCGGCGAACGACGCGGCAACGGCTCTCGGCGAAATGCTCGGCGGCAGCACGCCTAATTTCGCCCGCACCATGACAGCGACCGCGCGCCGGCTTGGCATGACGCGCACGACGTTCAAGAACGCCAACGGCCTGCCGGACGATCAACAGGTAACGACAGCGCACGATATCGCCCTTCTCGGCATCGCGCTGCGCGAGCATTTCCCGCAATATTACGGCTACTTCTCGACCCGTTCCTTCCAGTATGGCAGGCACCGGATCAACGGCCATAACCATCTCCTCGGGCGCATCGACGGCGTGGACGGCATCAAGACCGGCTACACGCGCGCTTCCGGCTATAATCTTGCCACGTCCGTGAAACTCGACGGGCGCAGCATCGTGGCCGTCGTGCTGGGCGGCAAGACGAGCCGTTCCCGCGATGCCGAGATGGCCGAACTGATCCGCAAATACCTGCCGCGCGCCTCGCGCCGTGGCGACCCGGGCGACTATATCGCCTCGCGGCAGGATGTTGCGCCGGCCGCCGTTGCAGTCGCGCTGCCGCGTCACGATGCGCCGACCCCGGATAGGCGGCCTGCACGGGTTGCCCCCGAGCCAGAGACGCAAGCCCTCGCACTGGTCTCCGAGGCGCCTGCGCCTACCTCGCGTCCAGCCCTCAAGGTCGCCGAAGCGATCGCTACCAAAGATGTCGATCCGGTCAGCACGTCCTCGACGGGTCCGAGCGGCTGGGCGATCCAGATCGGAGCGACAGACAGCGAAACGCAGGCTCGTGCCATCCTCGACAAGGCGAGCAAGAAGGCGCCGACCATACTGGCCGATGCCTCGCCTTTCACCGCCATCTACCAGAAAGGCGGCGATACCTATTATCGCGCACGCTTCGGTGGCTTCTCGTCGAAGGCGCAGGCATGGGACGCCTGCGGCGCGCTGAAAAAGCGCAAGATCGCCTGCTACGCAGTGGAGCAATAGAAGGCGCGACAGATTTCGGGCGGGGCATACCCTGGATGGTGTCGAGTAAAGGGGGAAGGCCGTGGTAACGGAAGAACAGGACGGCAATACTGTCGATCTGCGTCCGCAGGCGCGATCCGTGCCGTACACGCAGGGACGTGGCATCGGCTTCAGCACGTTGCGGCATGCCGCGACAAGGCTCGCGGACTTCCGCAGCCCGGGCAACCGGTTCAAAACCCGCGACCTTGTCGCGCTGCTGCTCAGCCACGGCGCACGGTCATGGCGGGCATCGCAGCCGGCGGCGCGTGTCCGCGTCAGGGTTTTTGCGCCTGACGGACGACCGGCCGTACGCATCGATCTCGATGCGCCCGATATGGTCGCCCGGTAGACGCGCCCTACAGCAATCCCAGTTCGGCAAGCTCGCGCCGCAAATTCTGCGGCAGCGCGAACCAGCCGTCGCGCCCTTCCCTCACGTCCGCCGGTGCTTCCGATTGCTTCAGATAGCGCCAACCCTGGAAGGCGCGGCGCGGCTGCCATTCGGTGCGCACGACCTTCGGCTCGAGCACCAGATGGCAGCGGCCGATGCCGTCCTTGTCCCTGAACGGCCGGATCTCGGTGATCCGCTGACGACATTGGACGTTGCCCTTGATCACCCAGTAGAGCGAGCCTCCGGAAGTGATCTCGTCCACCCGCTTCGGTACCATGCGGGTCGTATGGAAATGCTCCGGCTTCTCGCCGGCACGGCGCTTTTCCTCGAGACGGAAATCGATCCATTCCTCGAGGTCTTCGACGCTGTCGCAGCCGACGCACAATTTGAGGATGTTGAGAGGCATGGCTTATGGTTTAGCGTCAGGCGGGCGGAGGTCAAGCGCCGACCGACGCATCTCCACAAGGATGCCAGTCACCGCAACCTTTCCTGCTATCAAGCATTAAATAAACTGCTAGATCAGTAACGGGCGGGGCGATTCTTTGAAATCCTGAAAGGTTCAAGCTCATGTTGAAATATATTGCCGCTGCAATATTGGCATCCTCTCTTGTTGCCTCGTCAGCTTTTGCCGCGCCGAACGACTATACGCGACGGCATGACAGCCGCGACCACCAACAGACCCAGGTTCACAGAACCCAGGACCGATATCACAAAGATCGTCGTGACTCCCGTTCGCATAGGGATCGGTACGAGCGGCATCATTCGCGCTACCGGCCCGGAGAACGCTACCGCTCGGCTCCGCATGGCTGGCATCGCTATCGCAGCCGTCCTCACGACTGGCACACCCGCGGCTGTATCGTCGTCGGACCGATGTGGTTCTGCCCGTAAGCCATACGGAAGGACGGCACGCGCGATATCCGCGCCCGCTATCGTCATCCGGCCGCACCTCGCGGCCGGATTTTTCGTTCAGCACTCCACGACATTGACCGCTAGCCCACCCTGGCTGGTCTCTTTGTAGCGCTCGTTCATGTCGTGGCCGGTCTGGCGCATCGTCTCCACAGCCGCGTCGAGCGGCACGAAATGCTGCCCGTCGCCCTTGATCGCCAGCGACGCCGCCGTCACCGCCTTCACGGCGCCCAGCGCGTTGCGCTCGATGCACGGCACCTGCACCAGCCCGCCGACCGGATCGCAGGTCATGCCGAGATGGTGTTCGAGCGCGATCTCGGCGGCGTTCTCGATCTGCTCGGGCGTGCCGCCCATCACCGCGCATAGTCCGGCGGCAGCCATCGCCGAGGCCGATCCGACCTCGCCCTGACAACCGACCTCTGCACCGGAAATCGAGGCGTTGTGCTTGATGATGCCGCCGATCGCCGCAGCGGTCAGCAGGAAGTCGCGCGTGCCATGCGGGTCGGCATCGACATGGAACCGGCGCCAGTAGCGCATCACGGCCGGCACCACGCCTGCCGCCCCGTTGGTCGGCGCCGTCACCACGCGGCCGCCGGCGGCGTTCTCTTCGTTGACCGCCATTGCGTAGACAGACAACCAGTCATTCGCCATCAGCGGGTTCGGCCGGTTCTGCCGCCAATCCTCCTCCATGCGCTCGTTGAGCTTCTTGGCGCGGCGGCGGACCTTGAGCCCACCGGGCATGATGCCCTCCTGCGACAGGCCCCGGTCGATGCAGGCGCTCATGGCACCCCAGATACGATCGAGCCCGGCATCGAGCTCGACGCCACTCATGCGGGTTTCCTCGTTCGCCCGCTTCATGTCGGAGATCGAAAGCCCGCTCGCCTTGGCCATCTCCAGCATCTGCCTGGCATTGGCGAAGGGATAGGGCACGCCCCTCTCCTCCGGCTTCTGGCTGTCGGCCTTCATCCGCTGCAATTCCTCGGCGGAAACCACGAAACCGCCGCCGATGGAATAATAGATCCGGCGAAGCAGCAGCCGGTCGTCACGGTCATAGGCGGAGAACATCATGCCATTGGCATGGCCCGGCAGCGGATGCTTTCGGTCGAGTTCGAGGTCCTTTTGCGGATCGAAACGATATCCGGGATGGCCCGGCGGCTCGATCCGCTTTTCGGCGGCGATCCTCTCAAGGACCGCATCGGATTTGTCCGGATCGACGGTGGTCGGGGTCAGGCCCGTCAATCCCAGGACCACCGCGCGGTCGGTGCCGTGGCCGATGCCGGTGAAGGCGAGCGAACCGTGCAGGCTGACCGCGATCCGGTCGACCACCGCCCCGACCGGCCTCGGCCAGTCGTCGCCGGCAAGCTCGTCGAGGAAGCGGACAGCCGCCGTCATCGGCCCCATCGTATGCGAACTCGACGGGCCGATGCCGATCTTGAAGAGGTCGAAAACCGAGAGGAACATTCCGGAGGTTCCACGAAAATTCGCCAATCTATCTCTTCCAATCTTTCTCGTGTTTGATGCCCGGACGCCGGATATCCGCCGACTTCCGCTATCGCGCGCACGACATCACCTTATGTCGTCGGGCCGGCGCCCCGGTGCAAGCCTATTCAGGCGCGGGGAATATCCGGTCGATCTTTCCGGACAGGCGATAGGCGGCGAGCCCGACCCACTCGCGTATGGCAAGCGTCATGTTCTGCAGGCAGTCGATGGCGTTGTCGCGTGCCAGCGAAAGACGCTCGTCTCCGGCGGTACGGTAATCCGACGGCCATGCAACGACATCGAACCCCGCCTTGCGGAAAAGCGCCATCGAGCGCGGCATATGGAAGGCGGACGTAACCAGAAGCCATTTCTCGCCCGGCTTCAGTTTCACGAGATCGCGGGTGAAGACGGCATTCTCGTATGTGTTGCGCGAGCGCGTTTCGAGCAGCAGCCGTTCGCGAGCGATCCCGAGCGCTTCGAGAAGGCGCGGCGCGGTGACGGCATCGCCCTCGCCGGCCAGCATCAGGGAGCCATTGCCACCGGTGACGATGATTTCCGCATCCTTGTATCTGCGCGCAAGGATCACCGCTTCCACGATGCGGTCGGCGCTGTTGTTCAATTCGTAGCCGTGGCGCACGAGGTTGATGCCTCCTTCGAAAAAGCCGCCGAGGACGATGATCCCTTTCACGTCCTCAGGCGGCGTAGCCGGCCGGGTGAACCGGTCTTCCAGCGGTTCCAGCAGGACCGAGCCGGCGCTGGTCCACGCCGAAACGACGAGGACCAACAGCGCAAGCGCCGGGAACAGGACTGACAGCCGTTTCAGCTTGAGCAGCGAAGCGACCAGCCCGACAAGCAGAAAGAGCGCAACGAGGTTCAGCGGTTGAATGACGAACCCGACAAGCTTCGAGGCGATAAAGAACATTCTATCTCCCGATGATCTCCCGACGACCCCGCATCATACTGGACGATTCGCCGTCTTCGGGCGAACGGCACGGCGCCCGGTCGGGCTTTTGGGGGTGCGTTTGCCTGAAGCTCATTGTGGTTATGGGCATGTCCTCCGTCCCTTCGCACCCCCCTCTGTCCAGCCGGACAGAGGGGCCCGCCGACAGGCAGGCGGGCGGGGGCACTCGTGAACCGGGCAAGCCCGCCCGGCTCCGCGCCTCGGTGGCCGGTGCCCTTCTCCCTCACGGAAACGTCTTGCCGCGGAGCGAGGCGCCGGTCCCTCCCCACACAACCACCGTCATGATCGGTGTTCCCGATGGGAGAGACTGACAGGGAGTATGCCTGAAGCGCGAGAGGCGGGGAGAAGAGCAGAGTGAAAAAACGCGAATGATGAATGGAAAGAACGGGTCGAGAGATAAACAGATGAAAATCTATCCACGTCCTGTCCGGCCCGATACCCCTCATCCGTCGCCTTTATCCCGAACGTGCAGGCACGTTCGGGGGCGACACCAGCCCTCCGCCCCTTCGACAGGCTCAGGATCTCCGG
>JBDZVC010000644.1:0-1733 GCA_040255475.1 Phyllobacteriaceae bacterium
GCCGCAAGCCGAGTCAGGCGACCTCGGTCACTTTTGATGCGACGGGAATTTCACGCCGAGCTTCCGCGCCAGATCGAGCCATTCCTCGATCGCGTCCTGCATATTTTCAATGGCCTCCGCCGGCGTCTCGCCATCGCTCATGTAGGCCGGCAAATCCGGAACCTTGCAAGAAAACCACCCCCGTCCTCTTCGGACAGCGCCTCGATCAGTACGGGATAGCGAAGTTCAGTCATGCCGCATCGTAGCACATGGACACGGCATGTGGAGGACCGTTGAAGTGCTTCAGCCGGGTCCTTCTCCCGCGTGCGGGGGAAGGTGGCGGCGAAGCCGACGGAAGGGGCGGCCCCGCACGCCGGTGCTTGTGGCCGCCCCCTCCACCGCCTGACGGCGGTCCCCCTCCCCCGCAAGCGGGAGAGGAGTCCCGACTGCTGACTAGGCGAAACTCAGCACGTTAGCGTGGGTGACGCCGGGAAGCGCCGCGATCTGCTTGAGCTGGGCGTCGGTCACCGTGCCGTCGATCGACAGCAGCGCGATGGCGTCGCCGCCAACGTCGGCACGGCCGAGGTTGAAGTTGGCGATGTTGATGCCGAGGCTGCCCAGCAGCGTGCCCAGCCGGCCGATATGACCCGGCTTGTCCTCGTTGGTGACATACAGCATGGACGGCGTCAGCTCGGCCTCCATGTTGATGTTCTTGACCTGGATGATGCGCGGCTTGCCGCTGGCGAACACCGTTCCAGCCACCGCCCGCTCCTGCTTGTCGGTAAGGATGGTGAGGCGGACATAGCCTTCATAGGCGCCCTGCTGGTCGCGCGTGGTGATCTCGACATTGATGCCGCGATCCTTGGCGATCTGCGGCGCCGAGACCATGTTGACCTCCTGCATCTGCGGCTTCAGCACGCCGTTGAGCGCGGCGGAAGTCATCGGCCGGGTGTTGAGTTGGGCGACATTGCCCTCGTACTCGATGCGGATGCCCTTGATCGCCTCCTGCGTCAGTTGCCCGGCGAACGAGCCGAGCGCTTCGGCGAGCTTGACCCAGGGCGTAAGGCGCGGCGCTTCCTCGGCGGTGATCGAGGGGAAGTTGAGGGCGTTGGTGATTTCGCCGCTCATCAGATAAGCGGAAATCTGCTCGGCCACCTGCAGCGCCACATTCTCCTGGGCCTCGGTCGTCGACGCGCCCAGATGCGGCGTGGCAACGAAATTCGGCAATTCGAACAGCGGATTGTTCTGCGCCGGCTCTTCGACGAACACGTCGAACGCCGCGCCGGCCACCTTGCCCGACTTCAACGCTTCGTAGAGCGCCTGCTCGTCGACGAGGCCGCCGCGGGCACAGTTGATGATGCGCACACCGTCCTTCATTTTGGCGATGGCCTCGGCATTGATGATGTTGCGGGTGGCATCGATCAGCGGCGTGTGCAGCGTGATGAAATCGGCGCGCTTCAGCAACTCGTCCAGCTCGACCTTCTCGACGCCCAGCGCCTGCGCGCGCTCGGCGGTGAGGAACGGATCGTAGGCGATGACCTTCATCTTGAGGCCCTGCGCCCGGTCGGCGACGATCGAGCCGATATTGCCGGCGCCGATGAGGCCGAGGATCTTGTTGGTCACCTCGACGCCCATGAAGCGGTTCTTCTCCCACTTGCTGGCCTTGGTCGAAGCGTCGGCTTCGGGCAGTTGCCGGGCAAGCGCGAACATCAGCGCGATGGCGTGCTCGGCGGTGGTGATCGAATTGCCGAAGG
>JBDZVC010000164.1:0-1879 GCA_040255475.1 Phyllobacteriaceae bacterium
GCGTTCCAGCGTCATTTCCGGCCGGCGCTCGTGGACGGTGTTGCCGATGAATCGACGGTGGAAACCCTGCACGCTCTGCTCGCCAAGCTGGTGAAGAACGGCGTCTAAGTACCCTTAGGTAAGCTGTTTTCTTGTGACCAGCCGTCACTGAATGTGATTCGCGGCGCCATTTTTGCCGCCCATTCCGCCAGCACACACCGTCCCGCAAGCACCGGGGCCCGTCTGTGCGCGACCCGGAAACAACAACCATGCGCCGGATTTCCACAGCCGGCCAGCCACAGATCAGGACGAAATGACACGATCGATCGCAATCGCGGCGGCGCTTGTCGCCGCCATGACGAGTTTTGCCGCCAACGCCCACGAAGCGCCCAGAGACGGCGGAAAGATCATGGCGGAGGCATTGGCGGCCGCGCAGAAGAAAAAACCTGCCACGGCAGAGGCCGGGGCCCGCAAGACCACCAAAAAGGTCGCATCGCGCATCGCGCGTCGGGAGCGGCGCGTGGCGCGTACGTCAAAGCCCACCCACGTCGCGAAGGTCGACCGTACGACGACCGCCTCCATAAGAAAGAAGGAGTCCACGCCGCGCCAGACGGTGGAGGAAAGCTCTGCCGGGCGCCCCGTTCATTCCGCTCACGCCTATAGCGGCATCATCGACCGCTACGCGACGGCATATGGCGTCGCGCCATCGCTGGCGCGGGCGGTGATCGAGGTGGAAAGCGGCTATAACGCCCACAAGACCGGCCTTGCCGGCGAGGTGGGGCTCATGCAGATCAAGCCTTCGACAGCGCGGATGCTTGGTTATTCCGGCAGCGTCAAGCAGCTCTATAGCCCGGAAACAAACATCAAGTGGGGCATGAAATATCTCGGCATGGCCCAGGACGTCGGCAATGGCACGACCTGCGGGACGTTGCTCAAATACAATGCCGGCCATGCAGCCAAGCGCATGAACCCCGTATCGGCCGCCTATTGTGGCCGCGTGGAAGCGGCGCTCGGCGACGCAGCGACGTAATTCGAGGCCCGCTGACGGACGAAGGAGAGCCTGCCTCCGCGAGAGCGGGATTGAACTTTTCGTGGCGAACGTCTTTATACGCCCTGCCAGTCGGCTGGGCGGCCGCGCGGATAAATGCCGAAAGGCTGTTCGCGAGGAAAGTCCGGGCTCCACGGAAACACGGTGCCGGTTAATTGCCGGCGGGGGAAACCCCAGGGAAAGTGCCACAGAGAGCAGACCGCCCCGCCAGTAAATCGGCCCCTTATGGTGGCCAGGCCATGACAGACGGGCCGATTTACCGGCGGGGTAAGGGTGAAAGGGTGGAGTAAGAGCCCACCGCGCGCCTGGCAACAGGGGCGGCACGGCAAACCCCACCGGGAGCAAGACCGAATAGGGATGGCGGGAAGGGCAACCTTCAGGGCTGTTTCCGGCCCGGCCATCCGGGTTGGTTGCACGAGGCGGATGGCGACATCCGTCCCAGATGAATGGCCGCCACGTTTCGCAGCCGCGAGGCTGCGGGGCCATACAGAACCCGGCTTACAGGCCGACTGGCAATTTTTCCTTTTTTCGGCGACGCCTGAGCGGCTATTGCCAATGCTTGCCAGTGGTAGGATTTGATCCTACTTTCTGATTTGGATTATGTGTCTCACAAAGACAGGAGGCTCTCATGTCTACGGTGGATAAAAGAAGCGTCACGCTTTCCCCGGGACTCGCCGCCGAGGTGGACGAGGCGGTCGCCGCCGGCGAATACGCTTCCGCGAGCGAAGTCGTCCGCGATGCGCTGCGCCAATGGAAGGAGCGGCGCGACCTGTTCGGCTATACACTCGAGGAACTGCGCGCTCTGGTGCAGGAAGGGATCGACAGCGGGCCGGGTCGGTATGCTTCCATGGC
>JBDZVC010000164.1:1979-8807 GCA_040255475.1 Phyllobacteriaceae bacterium
GCTCTGGTGCAGGAAGGGATCGACAGCGGGCCGGGTCGGTATGCTTCCATGGCCGAGATCAAGGCCGAGGCGCGTCGCCGGTTTGAGCAGGCGAATAAGCGCTCAGCCTGACGATACCGATCGTTTTACAGGGCGCGCAGGCCGAAGAAGGCCTTATCGAAATCTGGTTCCGTATCGCGATGGAAAATCCACCAGCGGCGGACAGGTTGCTTGATAGAATAGAAAAACGATGGGAACTCGTCGCGACCCAACCGCGCATAGGTGTTGCGCGGGAGGATATTGGAGCAGATATCCGATGTATCGTGGTCGGTGAATATCTTACCTTCTACCGACCTATTGCAGGTGGAATTGAGGTTATCCGCATCCTGCACGGCCGGCGTGACATTCAGCGGGCCTATTTTGATTTCTAACGCCGTAACTGACCATTCGGGCGGAGCTATCCGCCGGCATTTTCAAGCGCCGCCCGAAGCGCCTCCCATAGCTCTTCTGCCGGTTCGCAGCCAACCGACAGCCTGACGAAGCCGGGTTCGACGGCGTCGCCCCAGCGGGCGCGGCGTTCGGCCGAACTGTGCACACCGCCGAAGGAGGTGGCGGGCTGGAGGAGTGCGCAGCCATTGATGAAACGCTCCGCCGCTGCCTCCGATTCCAGCGTCAAGCCGATCATGAAGCCGAAACGCTCCATCTGCGCACGCGCCAGATTGTGCGAAGGATCGCCGTTAAGGCCGGGATAGCGGAGCGCCTTCACGGCCGAGTGCGCGGCAAGCCGTGGCGCTAAAAATTCCGCCGTCGAGCACATACGGTCGAAGCGTACTTCGAGCGTCTCCAGCCCGCGATGGACGAGCCACGCCTCGAACGGACCGGGGATGGCGCCGGAAAGCTTCCGCCATTCGGCGACCGCTTTCATGATTTCCGCGTCGCGGCTGGCGACATGACCGAAGAGTGCATCGGAATGGCCGTTCGGCGCCTTGGTGTCGGCCGCCACCACCACATCCGCGCCGAGGTCGAGCGGGCGCTGGCCAAGCGGCGTCATCGTGGTGTTGTCGGCAACGACCAGAGCGCCGGCGGCATGCGCGGCGGAGGCCACGGCGGCGATGTCGCAGATGTCGAGGCCGGGATTGGATGGCGTCTCGACGAAAACCAGCCGATAACCATCGAAGCCGCCTTCGCCGAAGGAGGCGGTCGGCCTCAGATCGTGGCCGACGCCGAGTTTCTTCAGGAACCGTTCGGCTAGGACGCGCGTCGTGTAATAGCCGTCGGAAGGAAGCAGGATGCGGTCTCCCGCCTGAAGCAGCGAGAAGAAGACCGCCGAGATGGCGCCCATGCCGGAAGGGAAGGCCAGCGCCTCGGCGTCCTCCAAATGGCCGAGAAGCTTTTCGACGGCTTCCCATGTCGGGTTGTCAAAGCGGCCATATTGCCGGACCCCTGCCGGGTCGCCCGGCAGATGGTACATGGAGGCCATGATCAGCGGGAGGGCGACCGGATCGCCCCTGGCGAGTTCACGCTGCCTCAGATGCGCCGCCTCGGCGGCGCGCTTGTCCGGCGATTTCTTCATAAGGATTCTCTTGGCGACTTCTCTTGCGGCTCTTGCCCGGACGGCAGCTATGACCGCGCGCCGACCGGGGCGCAAGGGCGATAAAGCGCATCCCATCGCCCGGCATAAACGGATCATTAGGCTTAATGACCGATAAACGTGCGAACCGGTCGAAATCCCGGACGCGACAGGCGTCGGGGCAGGCTCAGCCGGAGTGTTCCCGTTGACGCCCATATCAGCCCATGTTATCCCATTCAGCCAGTCAACCAATCGTTTCCGTAAAGGGCAGGGCACGCAGGAACCGGGCGGGCCGCGCGGCCGTCCGCGCCCATTCGCTTGCCGGAAATGCAGGAGCAGGAGAGCCGGGGTGCGGCGGATCATGGGCGGGATGTCTGGCTTTGGCGGGTGCTGCCTCTGATGGACCGCTTTCTATCCAGCGCCATAAACCGGATCGACGCCAAGGGCCGCGTCTCGGTGCCGGCGCATTTCCGTTCGGTGCTGCAGAAGCGTGGCTATCAGGAGCTTTATGCGCTGAGGACGCTGGATACGCCTTCCATGGATGTCGGCGGGCCGGATCTGCTGGATCGCTACGAGGCGAGGATCGCGGCGGAGGACCCGTTCACCGGAACGGCGGACGACATTTCCTTCTTTTGTCATGGCGACGGGACTTTCCTGAAGCTCGATCAGGACGGGCGCATCCTTGTGACGGATTTCATCCGCGAGCATACCGGGATCGGGTCGGAAGTAGCTTTCCTGGGCCGCGGCAATTTCTTCCAGATCTGGGAGCCGGAGCGGCTACGCGCGCATGGCGCGACGGTCCGCGGGCGGCTGACCCGGCTTCGGCAATCGGCCGCCAGGGCAAGGCAGGCTGGAGAATCGGAATGACGGCAGGCCCCGGCGGCATGTCAGACGCCGGTGGCGGACCGGCCCGCCACATTCCGGTTCTCCTTACCGAAGTCCTCGAGACGCTCCGGCCCGCGCCCGGCAAGTTGATCGTGGACGGGACCTTCGGCGCGGGCGGCTATACGCGGGCGCTCCTCGATGCAGGCGCCGATGTAGTCGCCATCGATCGCGACCCCGACGCGATCGCGGCCGGACGGTCGCTCGAAGCCGGCTCGGTCGGGCGGCTGCGGCTGGTCGAGGCACCCTTCTCACGTCTGGACGAATGCGCGGACGGCCTTGTGGACGGTGTCGTGCTCGATATCGGCGTTTCCTCCATGCAACTGGACGAGGCGGAGCGCGGCTTTTCCTTCCGCCAGGACGGGCCGCTCGACATGCGCATGGCACAGGCGGGGCTCGCGGCCGCCGACGTGATCAACAATTTCAAGGCCGGCGATCTGACCCGTATCTTCGGCATTCTGGGTGAGGAACGCCATGCCGGCCGCATCGCCCGCATGATCGAAGGGCGGCGTGCCGACCGGCCCTTCACGACGACCCGCGATCTGGCGCAGGCGATCGAGGCTCTGGTCGGTAACAATCCGAAGGAGAAAATCCATCCGGCGACGCGGGTCTTCCAGGCGCTCAGGATTTTCGTGAATGACGAACTCGGCGAACTGGCAAAAGCGCTTTTTGCCGCCGAGCGCATCCTGAAGCCGGGCGGGCGGCTTGCCGTCGTCTCCTTCCACTCGCTTGAGGACCGGATCGTCAAGCGCTTCCTCGCGGATCGTTCGACGGCTGCCGCCATTTCCCGTCACCTGCCGGCACAGGCGGCCGTGCCCGCCACCTTCGAGAAGCCTGCCCGCGTCGTTGCCGCCTCCGACGAGGAGATCGCGCAAAACCCGCGCGCCCGTTCAGCGAAACTCAGGGGCGCGGTCCGCACAGCCGAGCCGGCACGTCCTGCCGACCCATCCATTTTTGCATTGCCGAGGCTGCCGGAGCCCCGGCTTGCGGCCGAGAGGTAGAGTAGCTCGTGTTTCGTACCACAGATACCATTCTCATCGCCGTCATGGTCGCTGCCGCCGCCTATACCTATCAGGTCAAGCGCGGGGCGGAGAACCAGCTCGACGCCATCAACCGGATGAAGACCCAGATCAGGCTCGAAGGAGAGACGATCGACCTGTTGAAGGCCGACTGGGCGCTCCTGTCGCGGCCCGGCCGGCTTCAGAAGCTGGTCGAGGTCTATCAGGACCAGTTGCAGTTGAAGCCCGTTCAGGCAGACCAGATCGTCACGCTTGACCAATTGCCGATGCGGCCGCCTAGCCCGCCCGCTGACGGCGTGGCGGTGGCGAAGAACGGAACCGATGGGATCATGACCGGCGGGGTGAAGCCATGATCGGCTGGCTGAAGCGGAGCCACAAGAAGACTGCCGATGGCGCGGACAAGGCCATCGTGGTGGAGGGCGCGCGCAAATCCGGCGGCGGGCGCACGAGCAGCCGCATCGTCATGACGATGTCGATCTTCTTCGCCATCTATGCGGTCATGGCCGGGCGGCTCGTGTACTACGGCACCCATCAGCCGGAGGACAACGGGCCGCCGGCGGGGCGCCCGACGGCCGCGCGGCCGGATATCGTCGACCGCAATGGCGAAATCCTGGCGACCGACATCCAGACTTCCTCGCTCTATGCCGAGCCGCGCCGTATCGTCGATATCGACGAGGCGATCGACAAGCTTGCCACCGTGCTGCCGGATATCGACTACGAGCAGGTCTATAACAGGCTGAACAGCAAGGCCGGCTTCGTCTGGCTGCGACGCCAGCTTACGCCCAAGCAGGAGGCCGATATCCTCCAGCTCGGCATTCCCGGCATCGGGTTCCGCTCGGAGAAGCGCCGCTTCTATCCGGCCGGATCGACTGTCGCCCATGTCGTCGGCCTCGTGAATGTCGACAACAAGGGCATCGCCGGCATGGAGAAATGGGTCGACGACCAGGGCCTTGCGGTCCTGCAGCAGACGGGTCTTGCAACGGCCGCCGACCTCAAGCCCGTCAAGCTTTCGATCGACCTGCGCGTCCAGCACGTCATCCATGACGAGATCACCCAGGCGATAGAGCGTTACCGCGCCGTCGCGGCGGGCGCGGTCGTCCTCAATGCCAAGACCGGCGAGATACTCGGCATGGCCTCCATGCCGGATTTCGATCCGAACAATCCCTATAACGCCAACGAAAAAGACCGGCTGAACCGCATGTCCGGCGGCGTGTTCGAGATGGGCTCGACCTTCAAGATCTTCACCACCGCGATGGCGCTCGATTCCGGCCGGGTGAAGATCACCGACAAGTTCGACGCCTCGCATCCGCTGCGGTACGGCCGCTTCACCATCCACGACTACCACGCGAAGGGGCGGGTGCTCAGCGTCCCGGAAATCTTCATCTACTCTTCTAACATCGGCACGGCGAAGGAAGCCGAGAAGATCGCCATTCCCGAACACAAGGAGTTCCTGACCAAGCTCGGGCTCCTGACCAAGATGCCGCTTGAACTGCCGGAGGTCGCGACCCCGCTTTCGCCCGCCAAGTGGACGCCGCTCAACCAGATGACCATCGCTTTCGGCCATGGCGTGGCGACCACGCCGTTGCAGACGGCGGCTGCGGGCCTCGCGGTCATGAATGGCGGCATCTATATCCCGCCGACGCTTCTGCCGCGCACCGAGGAACAGGCCCAGGCGGTCGAGCATCGGGTATTGCGGGCACAGACCAGCGCCGAGATGCGTTATCTCATGCGGCTCAACGTGGAAAAGGGCTCCGGCCGCCAGGCGGCGGTGCCGGGTTTCCTCGTCGGCGGCAAGACCGGAACGGCGGACAAGGTCGTCAACGGCCGTTATGCCCACGACAAGAACTTCGACGCCTTCCTCGCGGCTTTCCCGATCGACGATCCGCAATATATCGTGCTGGTCATCATCGACGAGCCGAAGCCTTACGGCGGCTGGCCGGCAACGGCGGGCGCGAACTGCGCGCCGACCGCCGGCGCCATCATCCGCCGTATCGCGCCCATGCTCGATGTGGAGCCCGAATTCGGCCACGATACTCAGGCCTTGCTCGTTTCTTATCACTGATTCCGGTGGCTTAGGGATGGCCCAAGGGGACGGTCGGAACGATTGGAGTGTGATGAAGCTGAGGGACCTTGCCGGCATCCTGCCTCCCGACGGGGGCGTGTCCGGCGATCTTGAGATAAGCGGGCTCGGCTCCGACTCGCGTGCCATTGCGACCGGCGACCTTTTCTTCGCGCTGGCGGGCAGCACGGCGGACGGCGCGGTCTATGCGGCCGATGCGGCGCGGCGCGGCGCGGTGGCGGTCGTTGCAGGCCGGGATGCCGCGATCGGCGCGCTTCCGGTCCCGGTCATTGCCGTGGACGATCCGAGGCTGGCGCTCGCACTTTCCTCCGCGCGTTTCTTCAATGCGCAGCCGGCGACGATGGTCGCCGTCACCGGCACCAGCGGCAAGACCTCTGTCGCGTCCTTCACTCGGCAGATATGGGAACATGACGGCAAGGCCGCGGCCAGCATCGGCACGACCGGCGTCACCGCGCCCGGCCGCGAGGAATATGGCTCGCTGACGACGCCAGACCCGATGGCGCTGCACCGTCTCCTGAAGGAACTCGCCGATGCCGGCGTCACCCATGCCGCCATGGAGGCATCGAGCCACGGGCTCGACCAGCGACGGCTCGACGGGGTGCGGCTTGCCGCGGGCGCCTTCAACAATCTCGGCCGCGACCACATGGACTATCATCCGACCATCGAGGACTATCACAAGGCGAAGATGCGGCTCTTCGAGGTGCTCTTGCCGAAGGGGGCGCCCGCCGTGATCTTCGCCGACGACCGCTGGTCCGAGGCGACGGAGAGCGTTGCGCGGCGTGCCGGGCTCGACGTGCTGACTGTCGGCCGCAAGGGCACATTCATCACGCTGAAGCGCGCCGAGCATGAGCGTTACCGCCAGCGCGCCGAGATCGAGGCGGCGGGCGTCATCCATGAGATCGATTTGCCGCTGGCCGGCGATTTCCAGATCTACAACGCGCTGGTGGCGGCAGGCCTCGCGATCGCCACGGGCACGAAGACCGAAACCGCGCTCGGCGCGCTCGAGCATCTGAAGGGCGCATCGGGGCGGCTGGAACTGGTCGGGACTTCCGCGAGCGGCGCGCCTGTCTATGTGGACTATGCGCATAAGCCTGATGCGCTGGAGAACGTGCTGACCGCAGTGAGGCCCTTCACCACCGGGCGTGTGCTCGTCGCCTTCGGTTGCGGCGGCGACCGCGACCGGGGCAAGCGCCCGATCATGGGCGAGATCGCCACTCGCCTTGCCGATGTCGTCATCGTGACAGACGACAATCCGCGCTCCGAGGAGCCGGCGTCGATCCGCGCCGCGATCCTTGCCG
>JBDZVC010000165.1:0-8768 GCA_040255475.1 Phyllobacteriaceae bacterium
GCCACGGCGTCGGCTCCTATCTTTCCGTGCACGAAGGGCCGCAGCGCATCGCCAAGTCAGGCACGGAAAAGCTGCTTTCCGGCATGATCCTGTCGAACGAGCCCGGCTACTACAAGGAAGGCGCCTACGGCATCCGCATGGAGAATCTGATCCTTGTCTCCGAGGCCGAAGAGGTGAAGGGCGGCGAGACGCCGATGCACGGCTTCGAAACGCTGACGCTCGCGCCCTTCGACCGGCGGCTGGTGAAACCGGAACTGCTGACGGCGGATGAACTCGACTGGCTGAACGCCTATCATGCCCGCGTGCTCGCGGAGATCGGCCCGCTGGTCGACGGCGAGACGCTCAAATGGCTGGAAGCCGCGACCGCGTCGATCGGCTGACCAGCGCTTACCCCATGAACTGCCTGAGCACGATCAGCACGATCGCGCCGGCGAGAAACATGGCGAGCAGTCCCCGTTTCCATGCGACCAGTCCGGCGACGGCAATCGCGATCCACTCGGCCGGGCCGGCGGTGTAAACCACGTCGGGCGCCACCAGCGTCGTCAGAACGGCGGCGGGAACCGCGTCGAGCGCCGCCTCAAGCCGCGGCGGAATGCGCTCGAAGCGCGAGAGCGCCATATGACCACCGACGCGGGTGAGATAGGTCAGCGCCGCGCCGCCGAGGATCACCCATATGGACGTGCTCACGGTTCGCTCCGCTCGGCGGTTTCGGCAAGACCGCTCTCCGTCATGGCGGTCGGCGGAAGGAGGGCCGCCAGAGCGATCCCGGCGACGGCGCCCAGCGAAACATGCCAGGGCGAGCCGACAAAGCGGTAGGCGAGGACCGAAGCCACGGCACTCACCGCGACCACGGGCAACCAGTTCGGCCGTTTGCGGAAACCCATGACGAGGCCGAGGAAGTAGATCGGCAGCAGGAAATCGACGCCGAGCGCCTCAGGGTTGCTGACAAGCCTCCCGAAGGTGGCGCCAAGCGCGGATTCGATCACCCAGGCAAGATAGATCGGCAGGCCGAGCCCCATATACCAGCCAAAGCCGAGCCTTCCGGTCTTCTCGATATCGCGTTCGGCCTCGGCATATTGCGGGTCGGTCAGCAGGAAAAAGCCCACCGTCTTCTGCCACAGGCTCCATCGCCGGATATGCCGGCCCATAGCCGCCGAATAGAGCACGTGACGGAAATTCACGGCGAAAATCGAAAAGACGATGAGCGCCGGCGCAATCTTCTGGCCAAACAGTTCGATACCGACCATCTGGCTGGCGCCGCCGAAAATGGTGAGGCTCATCAGCGTGGTCTCCAGGACCGAGAGCCCGTTGTCGACCGCGAGCGCGCCGAACAGCAGCCCGAAGGGAAACACCGCCACAATAACGGGAACGCTCGCGCGCACCCCGCGCCAGAATTCGCTTCTCGCGTTCTCGCCAGTCATTTTCGTCTCCGGAAAACGGCGGCAAACTAAGGGCGGTAGGACCGCCTGTCACGCCAATTGTTCTGATGGGACAGTGAAGGGAAATTGAGAGGACACCGAATTTTGTCCGATACTAGATTTTCCCTCTTCCGACTCTCCCCTCGATCTTCCTGCCCCAGTCGAGCAGTGACCTGGCGCGAAAGGTGAAATCGACGATCTCATCGGCCAGTTCAGGCCCATGAATGCCGGCCGAGTCGATGGCATGGCGCACGACGAAATGGCGGTTGCGGATCGCAGCGGCAAGCGCCGAATCGGTGACGTGCTCGAAGCCGCGAGGCATGCGCTTCAGCGCATCCTCGCCGTCGAGCGCAAGGCCGTTCTTCTTCAGCGCCGCAACCAAGGCACGGAACTCCGCCGGCTTCTCCGCGATAGCCCTGCGCATCGCCGCCAGCAATTCAGGTTTCGGCTGCCACCACGCGACCGCGGCGCGGCAGCCATCGATGCCGAAATAGATGAAGAGCACGCCTTCTTCCATCTTGGTGCCGTCGGGCGACAGGATGGCGGAGACATGCTGGTTATAGGGCCGCTTGTCCTTGGAGAAGCGCACATCGCGGTTGATACGGAAGAGTGATCTTTTCCGGTCGCCCCTGAGCTTGAGGCCGGCAGCGCCCAGCCGCTCGGTCAGCACTTCCACGAGATCGCCGAGCGGTTCACGCAATTCTCTCTCGTAGAGAGCGCGGTTCTCATGGAACCATTCGCGGCTCTGGTGGAAGTCGAGCGCCTTGAGGAAAGGGATCGCCTTCTCCCCGAACCCTTTGAAAACGGTCGCCATCAGCTGGAACCCTTGACCCGTTCGAGCCAGGCATCCTCGTCGATCACCTCGATGCCGAGTTCGGTCGCCGTCTTCAGCTTGGAGCCGGCACCCGGTCCCGCGACCACCAGATCGGTCTTGGCAGAGACGGAGCCGGCCACCTTGGCGCCTAGCCGCTCGGCCATGGCCTTGGCTTCGGAACGGGTCATCTTCTCCAGCGATCCGGTGAAGACAACCGTCTTGCCGGCGATCTCGCTGTCGGCGGAAACGCTGACGACATACGGCTTTGGATGGACGTGTTCGAGCAAATCGCCCAGCACCTTGTCGTTGCGTTCATTGCCGAAGAAGTCGATCAACGCGCCGATGACCGTGCCGCCGATGCCGTTGATGGACGGAAAGACGGAATACGGATCTTCCGCCGATGCGGTGTCCTTGCCGACGCGGATGAATTCCTCGATGGTCGAGAATGTCCTCGCAAGCAGCGCGGCCGTGGTGTCGCCGACATGCCGGATGCCAAGCGCGAAGATGAAACGATCGAGTTCCGGCTCGCGCCGCGCGTCGATCGCGGCGAACAGCTTGTCGAGCCCCTCGAAATTGCGCTGGTCGGCGCTCCGGACGTTTTTCCGCTCCTTGCCCGATGCCGCCTCGCGCTGCCGCGCCTGCTCCTCACGCCGCTTTGCCAGCGCCTCTTGCGCATCGGCGCGCCTGTCCTTCAGCCTGAAGATGTCGGCGGCGGTCTCGATCAGGCCGGCATTGAAGAAGAGGTCGATGTTTTCGGCCCCCAATCCCTCGATATCCATCGCGCCGCGCGACACGAAATGGCGGAGCCGCTCCACGGCCTGAGCGGGGCAGATCAATTCGCCCGTACAGCGGCGGCGCGAATCCTCCTTGCCCGTCTTCTCGTTGACCTCGCGGGTGGCCGGCGAGCCGCAGACAGGACAGACATGCGGGAAGTCGTATGGCACGGCGTCCGGCGGGCGCTTATCGATGACGACGTCCACGATCTGCGGGATGACGTCCCCCGCCCTCTGGATCACCACCGTATCGCCGATACGGATATCGCGACCCTCCCGGATCGGCTGGCCGCTGGAATCGAGTCCCCTGATATAGTCCTCGTTGTGGAGCGTGACGTTCTCCACCACCACGCCGCCTACCGTGACCGGGGCAAGCCGCGCCACCGGAGCCAGTGTACCGGTGCGGCCGACCTGGATGTCGATCCTCCTGACCGTAGTGGTTGCCTGCTCGGCCGGGAATTTATGGGCGATGGCCCAGCGCGGCTCGCCGGTCACGAAACCCCAGCGGCGCTGAAGTTCCAGTTGGTCGACCTTGTAGACGACGCCGTCGATGTCGTAGCCGAGCGAGGAACGCTTCTCTTCGATGAGGCGGTATTGGGCGATCAGTTCGTCGACCGATTTGGCCCGCACCATCAGCGGGCTGACCTTGAAGCCCCAGTCGGCGAATTTCTGCACCGCCTCGTACTGGGTCGGAGCCGGGTCGGCGGTCGTATAGCCCCAAGCATAGGCGAAGAATTTGAGGTTGCGGCTGGCGGTGACCGCGGGGTCCTTCTGGCGCAGCGAACCCGCCGCCGTGTTGCGCGGATTGACGTAATCCTGGCCGCCGGCTGCGGTCGAGCGCTCCTTCAGCGCCTCGAACTCGGCATAGGTCATATAGACTTCGCCGCGGATCTCGATCACCTCCGGCCAGCCCGAACCCTTCAGCCGATGCGGAATATCGGCGATCGTCCTTAGATTGGCGGTGATGTCTTCGCCGACGGAACCGTCGCCGCGCGTCGCGCCCTGCACGAAGAGGCCATTCTCGTAACGCAACGATGCCGACAGGCCGTCGATCTTGGGCTCGGCGGTGAAGGCGATGTCGAAATCCTTGTCGCGCTCGAAGAAGCGGCGGCCGCGCTCGATGAAATCGACCACGTCCTGGTCGGTATAGGCCTTGGCGAGGCTGAGCATCGGCACGGCATGACGCACCTTGGCGAAGCCCTCGGCTGGCGGCGCGCCGACCGATCCCGTCGGGCTGTCAGGCCGTACCAGGTGGGGAAACAGCGCCTCGATCTCCGCATTGCGGATACGCAGCGCGTCATACTCGGCGTCGGTGATCTCGGGCGCGTCGTTCTGATGATAGGCAATGTCGGCGGCCGCGATCTCCCCAGCCAGCCTGTCGAGTTCGGCCTCGGCCTCCTCCGGGCTCAGCGCATCGACCGGTTTGTCGGCCTCGGGCTTTTTCACGACCATGGCGGGTTACTCGTTTGCAAAAAGGGGCGCAGTCAGCGCGACTCTTTGCCATAAAGATGGGAGAAGTAAACCGCGTCGGCGAAGCTAATCGACTCTCCGGCAAACGGCCTGATCGCCGGAGGCAGGCCAATTCCCGGCAGGATTGCCCCTGAGGGCGTCCTTTCTCCAGGCAGTGTCGAGCCTGCTGCCGCAGGACGCGCAATATCCTTTATTCGCTGCTTTCGGCGTAGCGCGCCTGAACTGTGCGCAGCGCCGCCTGCCCCCCGTCCTCGGCTGGCCGCATGCGCATGAGCGCATCCCCCAAGCCGGAATCGCCGAGCTGCGCCAGCATGGAGCGGAAACGATCGTTGTGCAGGGCGGAAAGCGCGGTCGAGCGCGCGTTCTCGATGTCCGCCTGTCGGGATGCCCGTTCGGTCGACGGCGAGCCGACCGGAGTCCCGGAACCGGCGCCTGTCGCCGCCATCGATGATTCCCGCCAGCCCGTCGATCCGACAAGACGCATTCAAAGCCCCCACTGCCCTGACCCTGTGTGCAGGATATCGCGAGCCCATTTCAAAGCCGTGCTTCGGAATGGTCGCATTTTAACGATCGGTTGTGAGGTCGGATGTTGGCAGCGGGCCGAGGAAAAGCCAACGATCTGCCTTTCCCGGCGCGCTGCTTACCCCTGCCCGGCATTCTCGCTGAGCAGCCTTCCCGCAGCGGCGCGTGCTTCGTCGGTGACCGTGGCACCGGCGAGCATGCGGGCGATTTCTTCCTTGCGGGCGCCGTCCTCGAGGCTGGCGACGGCGGTGGCGACGCGGTCGGCATTGCCCGCCTTGGTGATGAGATAGTGCGAACCTGCACGCGCAGCGACCTGCGGCGCATGCGTCACCGACAGCACCTGCACGCGCTCGGCAAGCCTTGCCAGCCTCTGGCCGATTGCATCGGCCACGGCACCGCCGACAGCCGTATCGATCTCGTCGAAGACCAGCGTCGGCGCGGAACCCCGATCTGCCAGCGCCACTTTCAGCGCCAGCAGGAAACGCGAGAGCTCGCCGCCGGAGGCGACCTTCATCATCGGCCCCGGACGCGTACCCGGATTGGTGCGCACCCAGAACTCGATACGATCGATGCCCGTCTCCGTCCGGTTCTCAGGCACGCTGTCGATCTCGACGATGAACTCGGCGCGTTCCAGCTTCAGCGCAGGCAATTCCGCCATTACGGCGCGCACCAGGGCCTCTGCCGAGGCGCGGCGCTGCTCGGAAAGCCGTGCCGCCGCCGTGTCGTACAGTTCACGGCCAGCGGCGGCTTCCGCCTCCATCGCCTTGAGCTTTTCCTCGCCGGCATCGAGATCGGCAAGATCGGCGAACATGGCATCACGCAGCTTCGCCAGATCGTCCACCGCGACATTGTGCTTGCGGGCGACGGCACGCAGCGCAAAGAGCCGCTCCTCGGCGCGCTCGAGCGCATGCGGATCGAACTCCGCGGCACGCATCGCCTCATCGACGGCGGCCTGCGCGGCATCGAGCGAAATCAGCGCCTGGTCGAGCGCCGCGATGATCTCGTCTAGAAGGCCCGGATTCTGATCGGCCTTGCGTTGCAGGCGCCTGAGAAGACTGGAAAGCTGCGGCGTCGGCGAATTCGCGCCCGACAGCACTTCGCCGGCGTCCTGTATGTCGCCGGCGGTCTTCTCCGCCCGCATCATCGCCGCGCGCCTTTCGGCAAGCTCGCTTTCCTCGCCGGGCTGCGGATCGAGTTTCGAGAGTTCGTCGACCGAGGCGCGCAGGAAATCGGCCTCCCGCGCCGCGGCCTCCACCCTGGCGCGGTGACGGGCGAGCGCCTGTTCGGCGTTGCGCCAGTGCTGAAAGGCTTCGCGCACGGCGGCCGCCTGCTCCGAGTGCAGGCCGAACGCGTCGAGAAGGTCGCGGTGCGCATCCGCGTCGACCAGCGCGCGCTCGTCGTGCTGGCCGTGGATTTCGACCAGCGCGTGTCCGATGGCCCGCATCAGCCCGACGCTCGCCGGCTGGTCGTTGACGAAAACGCGGGTGCGCCCGTCGGCGGTCTGAACGCGCCTCAGGATGATATCGCCATCGTCCTCGATGGCATTGTCGCGCAGTATATGCCGGGCGGGATGAACGCGGGGAACGTCGAAGACGGCGGTCACCTGACCCTGCGTCGCGCCGTGGCGCACGAGCGAGGCGTCGCCGCGCGCGCCGAGCGCGAGCGACAGCGAATCGAGCAGGATGGACTTGCCCGCTCCCGTCTCGCCGGTCAGCACCGACAGGCCGGCGGTGAAATCAACGTCAAGACGCTCGATCAGGACGATATCGCGGATCGACAGTCTGGCGAGCATGGTACGGGGTGCTACCCCCCGATGACGGTATGGAAGGCCTTGGATATCCAGGAGCTCTTGTTTTCGGACGGCGACAGGCCGCCCGACTGCAGGAGCGCGTAGGAATCCTTGTACCACTTGCTGTCGGGGTAGTTCTGGCCGAGCACCGCCGCCGCCGTCTGCGCTTCCGACGCGATACCCATCGCGTAATAGGCTTCGGTCAGCCTCGCCAGCGCTTCTTCGATCTGGTTGGTATTGGAATAATTTTCGACCACGACGCGGAAACGCTTGATCGCCGCTAGGTAATCGCGGCGCTCCAGATAGTAGCGGCCGACCTGCATCTCCTTGCCGGCAAGCTGATCGCGGGCAAAGCGTATCTTGGTCTTGGCATCCTCGACATAAGGTGAGTCGGGATAGTTATCGACGACCTTCGTCATGGCTTCGATGGTCTGGCGCGATTCCTTCTGGTCCTGCGTCACGTCTCGGATCTGGCGGAAGTAGCTGAGCCCGATGATGTACTGCGCATAGGCGGCATCGTCGGTGGAGGGGTAGAGCTCCATATAGCGCTGCGCGGTGGTGATGGCGTCGTCATACTTGCCCATCCGGTACTTCGTGAAGGCGCCCATGACCTCGGCCTTGCGCGAATATTCCGAATAGGGATGTTCCTTGTCGATGGCGTCGAACTTGGCGGATGCCTCCTTGAGGCGCCCGGCGTTCAAATTGGCAAGGCCTTCATTGTAAAGCTTATCGGCCGGATCGGTCGGCGCGACGAAATTCGCGAGCGCCAGCTTGTCCTTGTCATTCTGGCAGCCACCGAGAACCATCGGCAGAGCCACAAGCGATATTGCGAGTAATGCCAGCCGAAGCCGGCCGGTTGGAGCGGCACTTGTGATCAACACCATAGTCGTTCCAGAATCCTTCGGCGCAACATCGGGCTCTCAAGCGCCGTCATAAACCACAACGGCACCCTCCGGGCAACGCTATCCCCACGCATTCGCGCATTTTTGTGGCGGATAACGGATCGCGGCGGGGCGTCGCGGCTTAGATCGCCCAGGGAGCAAAGACCGGAGCGCTGACGGCGACGATCTCGGCCGAGCGGCCGCGCTCGCGGCGCGTCGTCTCTACGATCTCGAACGCCGAGCGGTCCGACAAAAGCCGGCGAAGCGCCGCTGCATTCAACTTGTGGCCGCCACGATAGGAGCGGAAGCAGCCGATGAAACGTGCGCCGGCGAGTGCGAGATCGCCCATCGCATCGAGCATCTTGTGCCGCACGAACTCGTCGGGATAGCGCAGCCCTTCCATGTTGATGACGCCGCCATCCTCGCCGATCACTACGGAATTCTCAAGCGAGGCACCGAGCGCGAAGCCGGCCGCCCAGAGCCGCTCGACGTCCTTCATGAAGCCGAACGTCCGCGCCCGCGAGACATCGCGGCGGAACCGATCGGCATCGAGGTCGAGGCCGAGATATTGCCGGCCGATGGCGGCGCTCTCGAAATCGATATCGATCTCGAAGCGGGTTGCGTCATGCGGCCTGAACTCGGCCCAAGACGCGCCGTTTTCAATGCGCACCGGCTTCAGGATGCGGATATAGCGCCGCTTCACCGCCTGCCGTTCGATCCCGGCATGATCGAACGCCTCGACCAGAACAGCGGCGCTACCGTCCAGGATCGGTGCCTCGACCCCGTCGATCTCGACAATCACATTGTCGATCCCGAGCCCGAAGAGCGAAGCCATCACATGTTCGACGGTGGCGACATGCAGGCCGGCGGGATCGCCGAGCACAGTGCGAAGTTCCGTACCACCGACCTCCGAGACAAGCGCCCGGATCTCCTTGTGTGCGCCGTCGGTATCGCCGCAATGAAAAACGATGCCGGTATCGGCATCCGCGGGATGAAAATGGATGGAAATCGGCTTGCCGCTATGGACGCCTATACCTGACAGGCTCGCATGCGACTTCAGCGTCGATTGGTATTCGTGCAGTTCGATGCCCATAGCCCGCA
>JBDZVC010000166.1:0-8768 GCA_040255475.1 Phyllobacteriaceae bacterium
TGAGATAGATGCGCCCGTCGTCGTTGATGCGGCGCACGAGGTCGAGATTGCGCGCGTCCGGATCGCCTGCTCCCGTATGGCGGAAGGAAAACAGCGACAGCACCGGCTCTGTCACGATCTCGAAATCGGGCTCGGCCTCCAGCCGCCGCGCCAGCTTTTCGCTCCACGCGACGTGGTTGCGGATCATGGCGCGCAGGCCTTCGAGGCCGTGGAAGCGCAGCAGGAACCATAGCTTCAGCGCGCGAAAACGCCGGCCGAGCGGCACCGACCATTCCGAATAGTTGATGAGGCCGTCATGGCCATGGGTCTTGAGGAATTCGGGATGGATCGCGAGTGTCCGGACGAGGTCTTCGGGGTTGCGGATGAAATGCGCCGAGCAGTCGAATTGGGCGCCCAGCCATTTGTGCGGGTTGAAGACGACCGAATCGGCCCCCTCGACCCCGGCCCACAGATGCCGGAATTCCTCGCAAATCATCGCCGAACCGGCCCACGCCGCATCGACATGCACGTAAAGGCCATGCTGATGCGCTACGCGTACAACCGCGGCGATGTCGTCGCAGGCGCCGACATTGGTCCCACCCGTGCAGGCGATGACGCCAGCGGGAAGATGGCCGACCTGTTTGTCGCGCGCGATCGCGTCGGCCAGAGCCGCCGCATCCATCCCACGATGCCTGCCGGTCGTCGGGATGCGCACCAGGTTCTCCTCGCCGATGCCCGAGACCCAGATAGCGCGGTCGATGGAGGTGTGCACCTCCTCCGAAGCATAGATGCGCAGGCGCGGATTGGCGGCGAGCCCCGACTGGTTGCCCTTCCAGCCAAGCGCGCGCTCGCGCATCACCAGCACGGCAGCGAGCGTTGCGGAGGAGGCCGAATCCTGGATGACGCCGGCAAAGCCTTCAGGCAGGCCGATTGCCTGCCTCAGCCAGTCGAGCACGCGCGTTTCAAGTTCCGTCGCCGCCGGCGAGGTCTGCCAGAGCATGCATTGCGCCGCCATTGCCGTCACCAGATATTCCGCCACGACCGATACGGGTGCGGCATTGGCGGGGAAATAGGCGAAGAAGCGCGGATGCTGCCAATGCGTCATGCCCGGCAGCATGATCTTCTCGAAATCCGCGAAGATCGCCTCCATCGCCTCGCCATCTTCCGGCGGGGCGGCGGGAAGCTGCGCCGCGATGGCGCCGGGCGCGGTCTGCGCCCGCACCGGCCGCTCGCGCAAAGATGCGCGGTAGGCGGCGCCCCATTCGGCAGCCTTCTTCGACCAGCGTTCGAAATCAAGTTCTTCGGGCATTTTCCTGAATCTCTGGCTTAGGGTGAGCGCCGCTCCGTCCGCTGTTTTCACGGCGCGATGATCGGCTGCGCCTTCAAAAGCGGTTCCTGCACTTCCGTGTCAAGGAAGCGGCTGCCTTCCTCGAACCATGAGCGCGGGGCTGGCGCGCCCCACAGCGTCTGCCGCTGCGGGTCTTTCAGGTCCCATTTGATCGGCTCCAGATCCGGATCGACGGTCTGGTAATCCGAGCAATAGATCTCGATGCGGTGCCCGTCGGGGTCGCGGATATAGAGGAAGAAGGCGTTGGAGATGCCGTGCCGGCCAGGCCCGCGCTCGATATTGGCGAGATAGCCGGTGGTCGACATCAAATCGAGCAGGTCGATGATGTTGAGCGGTGTCGGTACCCAGAAGGCGGCATGATGCAGCCTCGGCCCCTTTCCGTTGGTGAAGGCCATGTCGTGCACGCCGCCCTTGCGATGCAGCCACGCCGCCCATAACCGCTTGCTCTCATTGTCCTCCGTATATTCCGTCACGCGGAAACCCAGCGCGTTGTAGAACTCGACCGACGCGTCCACGTCCGGCGAAAAGCAGTTGAAATGGTCGATCCGGAGCGGCTTGACGCCGTGATAGAGCGCGTATTTCTGGTGGATCGGCGGCAGGCGGTCCATCCTGAAATAGAGTTCGAGCGGCGTGCCGAAATTGTCGCGCGTCCTCAGCGTCCGGCCCTGAAAGCGCCGCTCCACCCACTCCGCCGGCAATTGCCGCTCCTCGAAATAATCCTTCGCCCGGTCGAGATCTTCCTCGCAATAAAGCTTGAGGCTGAGCGCGCCGACGGAGGGTTCCTTGCCCCGCCGCAGGACGACGGAGTGATGGCCGCGCTCCTCCATCGCTCTCAGATAGACGGCGCCTCCGTCCTCGGCCGTGACCTGCAAGCCGAGCAGGTCTGCGTAGAAGGCGCGGCTTTTCGCCAGATCGGTCACCGTGTAATCGACATGGCTCAGCCGCACGATGTTGAAGGGCGGGTAGAGGTTGGGCTTCGGTATCGGCATCGCCTCTCAGCCTCCAAGCTTCGGGATCGCATGTGCGCGCGTGGCGAAGGCGATATTCTTCGTTTCCATGTAGAAATCGAAGGACCAGTCGCCGCCGTCGCGGCCGATGCCGGAATTCTTGACGCCGCCGAAGGGCGTCGGCAGGTGGCGGACGTTCTCGGAGTTGACCCAGATCATCCCGACCTCGAGTGCATCGGTGAAGCGCAGCGCCCGCGTCACGTCCGATGTCCAGACATAGCCGCTCAAGCCATAGGAGACGTCGTTCGTCAGCCTGAGCGCTTCCGCCTCGTCGCGGAACGGAATGGCGGTCAGCACCGGTCCGAAGATTTCTTCCTGCGCGATGCGCATGGCGCTGTTCGCATTCGTGAAGAGCGTCGGCGCGACATAGGCACCGCCCCCCGGACCGGCGACCTTGCACCCGCCGGCAGCAATGGTCGCGCCTTCCGACCGGGCGAGATCGACATAGCCCAGCACTTTCTTCTCATGGTCCGGATGGATTAGCGGCCCGACGACGGTCTCGGGATCGAGGGGGTGACCGATCTTTATGCGCTTGGCCTTTTCGGCCACCAGCGCCGTGAATTCGTCATGGATCGATTCCTCCACCAGCAGCCGCGAGGAAGAGGTGCAGCGTTCCCCGTTCAGCGAATAGATCATGAAGACGGCCGCGTCCGCCGCCCGTTCGAGATCGGCGTCGGCGAAGACGACAACCGGGTTCTTGCCGCCGAGTTCGAAATGCACGCGCTTCAGCGTGTCGGCGCCCTGCTTCATGATGAGCGAGCCGGTCCGGCTCTCGCCGACGAAGCCGATCGCCTTGATTTCCGGATGCTCGGTGAGCGCCTTTCCAGCGTCCTCGCCGAAGCCGTTGACGAGGTTCCACACGCCCTTCGGCAGCCCGGCATCCTCCGCGATCTCGACCAGCAGCCGCGCGGTAAGCGGCGACAGTTCCGCGGGCTTGTGGACGATCGTGCAGCCGGCGGCGAGTGCCGGCGCGATCTTCCATGTCGAAAGCATGAAGGGCGTGTTCCACGGCGTGATGATGCCGACTGGGCCGATCGGCACGCGCGTCGTGAAATTCATCTGGCCTTCGGCCCTGAGCGCCTTGCCGTCGCGTGCCTCGGGCGCGCGGTCGGCGAAGAAGCGGAAATTCTCCGCCCCGCGCAATGCCGCCTTCGACATGAAGCGCCAGGCCTGCCCGGTATCCATGCACTCGACCAGGGCGATCTCCTCGGCGCGGGCGACGATGGCGTCTGCTATCCGGTGGAGTAGCTTCTTGCGCTCTGTGCCCGGCAGCGCCGCCCATTCGGGAAACGCGGCTTTCGCCGCTTTGGCTGCCCGGTCGATATCCGTGGCCTTGCCGTGCGCGACGGAGGCGAGCGGCTTCAGATCGACGGGCGAGATCGTCTCGAAGGTCGAACCGTCGGCGGCCGGCACGGCTTCGCCACCGATCTGGTTTGGAACGCCGCCTTCGCGAAAACGGGCGAGGTGGTTTTCCGCCTTCGTGAGGTTTTCCTCGAATGTGGACATCTTTGGCTCCGGTGAGGGCAGGGTCCCGGGTCGGGTGCGAATTAGCTTTTCCCGCCGGCTCGAAGCCGGGAGTGCATGGCGTTCTTTTTCCACGATAGTTCCGCGTCGATCTCGCGGATTTCCAGCGAAAGCGCGAAATGCGGGGTTCTGAAAAGAGGCGCCAGCACTTCGCTTGCGGCCGCGAAGATCGCTTCGCCGACCCGTTTCCTGTCCTCGGCGCTGCGCCCTTTGCCGATGCGGAAGGACATGTCGGCAAAGGCGTTTTCCGACATCAGGTCGGCAATCGCGAAATGGCGTGCGGGGAAAGCCCTGACGCGCACGGCGCCTGTCTCGAACAGGCCGCTGTCGAGGATCGCTCCATGCACCGCATGGCACAGCGCGTCGAGATCGGCCCTTTCCTCGAGATTGGCGGAATATTCGATTGCCAGATGCGGCATGTCCTCCTCCACGGCATATGCGTCAGTACATTAATTAACGCGTTAATTATACTGGCTGTGCGGCCAAGGCAAATCCTTTTCGAAAATGCCGCCTCGCCCGCCGGTCGGCAACCGCTCCCGGCGTCGTCCTGTCGTTCATATACTTCTGTACTATGCAAATCGTGTTGCACCGCAAAAGCACGCGGCTATGGTCCCGTGCATGGAATCTCACACGGCTTCTCCCGCCCGCTACGCCTTTGCCGGCATGGTCGCCATGGCGGTGGCCATGGGTATCGGCCGCTTTGTCTATACGCCAATCCTGCCCGGCATGATGGAGGGGTTGGGGCTCTCGGCCTCGGATGCGGGCTCGATCGCCTCTGCGAACTATCTCGGCTATCTGGTGGGCGCGATCGTCGCCGCCTTCGGCTGGGCGCATCGGCGCGAGCGGGCGATGATGCTGGCGGGGTTGGTCGCCAACGCCCTGCTTGCCGCTGCCATGGCCTTCACGACGAGCCTTACCGCCTTCCTGCTGATCCGCTTCGCGGCCGGCGTCGCCAGTGCCTTCGTCCTTGTTTTTTCGGTGACGATTGTCTTCAGCCATCTGGCCGCTGCCGGACGGAACGACCTGCAGGCGCTGCATTTCGGCGGCGTCGGCCTCGGAATAGCGCTCTCTGCCCTTCTCGTCGGCGGCTTGCATATGGCAGGCGCCGGTTGGGCCGAGGGCTGGATCGGTGCAGGCGTTGTTTCGCTGGTCGGCTTTCTGCCGGCTATTCTGCTGATCCGCGAAGGGCCGCTCGACGCGGGTAACGGTGGAAGCGAGCCGCGCCTTCCGCGCAGCCTTCCGCTCGCCAAGATCACCATCGCCTACGGCATCTTCGGCTTCGGCTATATCATCACGGCCACCTTCCTCGTGGCAATCGTCCGGCAGGGCGAGGGTGGCCCCGCCTTCGAGGCGGTCGTCTGGCTCGTTACCGGTCTCGCCGGCTTCCCCTCCGTCTATCTCTGGCAACCAGTGGTCAGACGGCTCGGCAGCATGAGGACCTTCGCGCTCGGCTGTGTAGTCGAGGGCATAGGCGTGGTGGCGAGTGTCAAGCTCGGCGGCTATGCCGGCCCGCTCATCGGCGGCATCCTGCTTGGCGGCACCTTCATCGCGCTGACCACGATCGGCCTCGTGGCGGGGCGTGCCCTCGCGGCGGAGTCGCCACGGCGTGCGCTGGCCGTGATGACAGCCTTCTTCGGCACGGGCCAGATCATCGGGCCGATCGTTGCAGGCTTCCTTGCCGACCGTACCGGCAGCTTTACCGTTGCCTCTTTAGCCGCCGCGATCGCGCTGCTTGCCTGTGCCTTGATCGCGCTTTCCGTCGGCGATGAAGCGACCAAACGGCTTCCCGAACATTAACAAAAGACAATTTGGATGCGGCCGGCGCTGCTGATAGGCAGGTGTCCACGGCATTTCCGTCGCAATCCTGTTCCATGCGGCGCAAGGAAATTTTGCAATTTCATTGATCCCGAGGATTTTCCCGGATGTTCGTCTCGTTCTTCCCGCAGCCGAAATGGCTGTTCCTTTCCGCCGCGCTTTGGAGCCTGGCAGCAGTCCTGTTCTGGTTCTTCGGCGGCAAGGAACTCGGTGCCTTGTTCGGATTTCCTCCGATCCCGGAAGGTTTGCCGCCGGTCATCGGCGTCGCCACTTTCTGGTCACGGCCTTTCCTCTGGTTCTATATATATTTCGCCGTTGCTGTGGCGCTATTCTCGGCGTTCTGGTTCATCTACGCCCCGCACCGCTGGTCGATGTGGTCGATCCTCGGCTCCGCCTTCATCCTTTTCGCCACCTATTTCCAGGTGCAGGTTAGCGTTGCCGTCAATGACTGGTACGGCCCGTTCTACGACCTCATCCAGGCTGCGCTCTCCAAATCCCGTCCTGTGACGCTCGCACAGTTCAACGGTTACCTGCTTTCCTTTGCCGGCATCGCCTTCGTCGGCGTTACGACCAGCGTGCTGGTCGCCTATTTTGTCAGCCATTACATCTTCCGCTGGCGTACGGCGATGAACGAATACTACATGGCCAACTGGGAGCAGCTTCGTCATATCGAAGGCGCCTCGCAGCGTGTGCAGGAAGACACGATGCGCTTTGCCTCGACCATGGAGGACCTCGGCACCAGCCTCATCAACTCGATCATGACGTTGATCGCCTTCCTTCCCGTCCTCGTGCAATTGTCGCGCGACGTGACCGAACTGCCCTTCATCGGCCATGTGCCGAACGCGCTGGTCATCGCCGGCATTGCCTGGTCGGCCTTCGGTACGGCGTTTCTGTGGGTTGTTGGTATCCGCCTGCCCGGCCTGCAGTTCCGCAACCAGCGCGTCGAGGCCAGCTACCGCAAGGAACTCGTCTATGGCGAGGACGATCCCAGCCGGGCCGAGCCGCCGACCGTGTCCGAACTCTTCGACAATGTGCGGCGGAACTATTTCCGCCTCTATTTCAACTACATGTATTTCAATGTCGCCCGCTTCGCCTATCTGCAGACGGACAACATCTTCCCCTATATCCTGCTTGGGCCCACCATCGTCGCCGGCCGCATCACGCTGGGTGCGATGAACCAGATCCTCAATGCCTTCGAGCAGGTCAGGAGCTCCTTCCAGTATCTCGTCAATTCCTGGACGACGATCGTCGAGCTGCAATCGATCTACAAGCGCCTCCGCGCCTTCGAGGCGACGCTGGAAGGCAAGGCGCTGCCGGGTATCGACCTGCGCTACATCCACCGCGCCGTCGACGATCCGGACCCGGCTTAGACACGGGTTCCGGTCGCTTCAGTTCGCGGGCGCGGGCTGCCCGATATCCTCCGCCTGGATGCGCCGGGCGAGATCGCGGTAGGAGATGCATTCGACGTCCGGCTTGGTGCAGACCTCCCCCGCGAAGCGTTCCAGCGCACGCCAATAGGCGCCGCCATTCATCAGCGTGAAATGGAAGCCGATCTGCAGCGGGATGCGCTCGCCGTCATACTGGCTTTCGAAGGCCGCCTGGAAGGCGCGATAGGCGCGCTCTTCGTAGTCGGCGGCGTGTGCGATATCTTCCTTGCCGTGGGAATGACGGACATAGAGATTGTAGTCCATCGCGACGACGCGGCGGTTCGACGGCCCTTCCGGGATGGTGGGCAGCGCGAACTGCACGAGGCCTCCGCGCTCGAACGGCATTTGCGGGCCGCGCGAGACGCCGCTGGCGCTATAGAGAAAACCTTCTCCGGCAAGCGCCGCACCGAGGCCTGTGCTCGTTGAGAGATAAGGCGCGCGGAAGCCGACGATCCCTGTTTCCGCGAACTGTTTCCAGCCGCTCGGTTCATAGGGAACATCGTTTATGGTCCATGCGTCGCGGAAGATCGTCCGGACTTCTTTCAACTCGGTCGACCAGTCGGCCTTACTCCACTTCGCACCGTCGAAGTGGCCGCAGCCATGGCTGGCGATGTCGTGGCCTTCAAGCCTCGCCGTCCAGATCTCGCGCAGCCGCCACGCGACGTCCTCCTTGGACGGCGCGAAGCCGATATTGGAGGCGCCGGGCCGATGTTCCGGCGGATGATAAAGGTCGCGGTCCTTCCGCGTCAGCAGGAAGACGCAGGAGACAAAATAGGTGAAGGACGCGCCCGTGCGGCGCGCAACGGCCCGGCTGCGCTCCCATTGCGAGAGGTCGTTCGCGCCATCGAAGGAGATCGCCACCAACTGGTTGGCTCGCTGCTGCGACTCGGCAAATGCCGGAAAGGCAAGAAGGCAGGCAAGAACGATCGAAAGGATACGTAATGCAGGCGGCATGCGGATGGGCGTTCCCCTCAATAGAGTGCCGCTGGTAGGCATGAAATGTGGCAGTAATGCATTCCTGCCGCTGCCGCGCTTCCTCGTCGGAACGACAGCGCCCGCTGTCCGCGGATTCCGATGTTAGGAGTGCCTGCTTGCGAGTATCTTGTCCCGCTCCTCTTCCAGTGATCTCAATTCCTCCTCCTGTTCGGCAATGCGGTCGGCAGCTCGCTCCTCGTCGGCCGCTCCGGAATTGGCTGCCGCCTGTTCCGTGAGTTCGCGTAGATTATCCCGGGCAACCGCAATCCTGTCCTCGATCTCGGCAAGGGACGGCAGAATCTCCGGCATTCGCTCCTCCTGTGGTGCATCAACGGCGACATCTAGCGCGGCAATTGCAGTCGGCGAGGTGGATTTTCAAATCGGGTGCGGGCGGTTACCCTATGCAATGAAACGACGAGGTTGCCATGGGCGTTCTCATCATCGGCCTGATCCTGTTCCTTGGCGTGCATTCCGTGCGCATCGCCGCCCCGGCATGGCGGGACCGTCGCATCGCGGCGATGGGAGAGGGGCCGTGGAAAGGCCTTTATTCGCTCGTCTCGATCGTCGGCTTCGTGCTTATCGTCTGGGGCTACGGCCTTGCCCGTCCCGACGCGCCGGTTCTTTACGAGCCGCCGCTTTGGATGAAGCACGTCACCGCGCTTCTGATGATCTTCGCCTTTATCAGCCTTGCCA
>JBDZVC010000645.1:0-1720 GCA_040255475.1 Phyllobacteriaceae bacterium
GGCTATCCGGACGCCCGCTCGATCTTCAACCTCGCCGGTGCCGAAACGGTGCCGGTGCGCGTCGATGCGGAGGGTATCATCGCCGACGAGGTGCCGGCCGATTGCGGCTTCGTCTTCGTCACGCCAAGCCACCATTGCCCGACCATGGTGCCGCTTAGCACCCGGCGCCGGCAGCAGCTTCTAGTCGATGCGGGCCAGCGCAACCAGATCATCATCGAGGACGGCTATGACAGCCAGTTGCTCGACGATGCCCCACAGCAGGCGCTGAAGAGCCTCGATCGTACCGGCCGCGTCATCTATGTCGGTTCGATGTCCAAGACGCTCGCTCCGGGCCTGCGCATCGGCTACATCGTCGCGCCGGCCGATCTGATCGCGGAACTGAGGGCGCTGAGGCGCTTCATGCTGCGCCATCCGCCGGCCAACAACCAGCGCGCCGTGGCGCTCTTCCTCTCGCTCGGCCATCACGAAGCGCTGGTCAGGCGCCTGTCGGCGGCCTTCGGCGAGCGCCGACGGCGGCTGATCCAGGCCGTCAACGCCTTCCTGCCGGAGTGGCGCGCCACCGATTCCGCCGGCGGCGCTTCCGTCTGGCTCGAAGGGCCTCCTGGCATGGACACCTGCGCGCTCTCGGAAGCCGCCGCCGCCCGCAGCGTCGTCATCGAGCCGGGCAAGCGCTTCTTCGCGCATGGCGAGCGGCACACGCAGTTCATGCGGCTCGGCATTTCCTCCATCGCGCTCCAGCATATAGAGCCCGGAATCCGCGAACTCGCCACCGCCGCCGGCCGCCGTCCAGCCGCCGCCTGAGTGGGCGTCGCGCGGCGCGCGCTGGTACATCCGGCGGGGGAGGGTGGCACATTTCCGGCGCTCCGTCGCGCTGCATAGTCCTCGCCGGAGTGGGAGCGAAGCCGCTGCATTGAGGCGCAAAGACCCCGGCGGTGGGCTTCGGGAAATGGAGCCGTATTATGCCAGCCGCGTTGGAGCAGCCCGCGCCGGACCGATCGGTCGCGGATAGCGAAACCCGTGCGAGACGTTCAGGCGGCCGCGAAGCGCGCAGGGCGCTGAGGGCGGCGCCGCTTTCGGACGACATCCGTCCCGTCCGCCCCGGCCTGGAGGGCGGCAAATACGGGCCGCTCGGCGAGAACGATATCGAACGCATCCATGAGGCGGTGCTGACGATCCTCGAGACAGTCGGCTTCGCGAATGCCATTCCAAGCTGCATCGAGGCCTGCACGCGCGTCGGCGCGGAACTCGGCCCGGACGGCCGACTGCGCTTTCCACGTAATCTCGTCCTTGCCACGATCGAAAACGCCGCGCGCCATTTCACCCTTCATGGGCAGGACTCGCGCCACGACATGATCGTCCAGGGCAAGCGCGTGCATTACGGCACCGCGGGCGCGGCCGTGCATGTCATCGATGTCGCAAAGCGCGAATACCGGGAATCGAAGCTCCAGGATATCTACGACGCCGCGCGCATGGTCGATTGCCTGGACAATATCCATTTCTTCCAGCGCCCTATGGTCCCGCGCGACATTCCCGACCCGCTGGATATGGATTTCAACACGCTCTATGCCTGCGTGACCGGCACGTCGAAGCATGTCGGCACGAGCTTCACCGTGCGCGAGAACGTGGCGCCGGCGCTGGAGATGCTCTACATGATCGCCGGCGGCGAGGAGAAATTCCGCGCCCGGCCTTTCGTCTCCAACTCCAATTGCTTCGTCGTGCC
>JBDZVC010000167.1:0-8741 GCA_040255475.1 Phyllobacteriaceae bacterium
CTCGAGAATGCCAGCCGGACGGCAAGTGCCGAGAACTGGCCGCCCTACGACATCAGCAAATCCGGCGAGGACGACTACCGCATCACCATGGCCGTGGCCGGATTCTCGCAGGATGAACTCAGCATCATTCACGAGCCCAACATGCTCGTCGTGGCTGGCGAAAAAGCCAGCGAGGACAATGGCGACTATCTGCATCGGGGTATCGCCGGGCGTCCTTTCGAGCGCCGCTTCGAACTCGCGGACCATGTGAAGGTGGTGGATGCCAACCTCGCCAACGGCTTGCTCACCATCGATCTCAGGCGCGAGCTTCCCGAGGAAATGAAACCGCGCCGGATCGAGATTTCAACCGAGGACGCGCCGCCCAAGGCGAGGCTGAAGCGGATCGAAGCCGAGAAGCAGGCGGCCTGAAGCTATCCCGTTCGCACTTCGCGCAAGGCGCTGGGCAACAGGCCCGGCGCCGGAGATAGCATTGTCAATCGAACCAACGAAAGGAGAAGAACGATGAGTGTCCGTGATCTGATTCCATGGGGCCGAAACGAGGGCAACCAGGTTCCGAGCGTCTTTCGTGACGGCGACCGCGATCCGTTCCTGTCGTTGCATCGAGAGGTGAACCGCCTGTTCGACGATGTCTTCCGTGGCTTCGGTTCCGGCTTACCGTCGTTGGGCAGCGTCTCAGCCTTCGGCGGCAGCTGGCCGAGCGTCGAAATCTCCAACGGCGAAAAGGAGATCAAGGTGACGGCCGAGGTGCCGGGCCTGGAAGAGAAGGATATTGAGGTGCTGCTCGATGACGGCGTGCTGACGCTGAAGGGCGAAAAGCGCTCCGAGACAGAGGACAAGGAGAGGCAGTTCTCCGAGCGCTATTACGGCCGCTTCGAGCGGCGCATCCCTGTCGGCTATGAGGTCAAGGAAGACGAGGTCGATGCGCGCTTCAAAAACGGCGTGCTGACCGTGACCTTGCCGAAGACCGAGAAGGCTCAGTCGCAGGTCAGGCGCATCGCCATCAAGAACTGACACATAGCGCGCGGGAGATCGGTCGGTCCACACGGCGCCTCCCGCGCTATCCTTCGCCGAGGTGAGGGATGAACGATGGAGAACGTCAGGCAGACAGACGCAACGAGAGATACTCCTATCTCAGCGAACCTGCCTTCGAACGACAACAGGCGGAAGTCGCTTTCGATGGGGCGCTCGGTATTTCCCGACGATGCGATCGCACGTATTTACAAGCCGTCCCGCGCGGCGACGACATCCGGCACGGCGCGCACGAGGGGGTGGCGTCTCGTGTTCGAGCGACGCACCGCGCCATTTATCGAACCGCTGATGGGCTATACGAGCGGTCGTGACACGCTGACACAGGTCGAGATGGAATTCCCGACACTTGAATCCGCCGTCCATTATGCGGAGCGGCAAGGACTCACACCGGCTTGCGTGTTTTATACGCCGATGGCTCGACCTGCCGAGAAGGCTGACCAGCAGGAGTGGGAACCCTCTCGAGTCTTCTCCGACGCCACGTTCGATCGGCTTGGGCTTGCCGGCTTTCAGGAGAGTTACCGACACGCCCTCGACGGCGCGGCCAACCGCAACGATCCGTCCGGTCCGCGAAGCTGGCCCTCGTCCATGGGGCGTTGTCCGTGATTCGACTTTGGCGCGGGAGGCCAAGCGCGCGCTTCTGATGAACTGGGCCTGGACCGAATACCTGATCGACCAGGTCTGACCGGACATTTTGGCGTATGGCGACGCGCTCATCCGTTCATATGTTTGCTGATGCAGGTTCCGCCGGGTAGACGCCCTTCAAGACATCGTCGAAATGACGGCTGACGGCCGTATTGCATTCGCAAGCGAGCGCGCGAAGTCCCTCGCTGTTTCGGATGGCGATGCGACCGCGCCTCGTCTCGATGACACCCCGTTGCCGGAGATCGTGGATCACCCGGCCGAGATAGCTGCGGCCAACACCCAGCATGGCGGCCAATTGTTCTTGCGTGAGCGCTATGTCCACCGAGCCTGTGCGCTCGGCGGCGGCCAGAAGCCACTTGGCGGTCCGCTGCTCGATCGAATGCGCGGCATTGCAGGCGACCGACTGGAATACCTGTGCCATCAGGCAGTCGGCATAGCGCGCGAACAGATATCGCAAGGTGGGCGAGCGCGTCTTGGCTTCCTCGAGCTCACGCAGATCGATGCGCAGGAAGGAGCCGCCCAGTTGCACTTCCGCGCGCGTATAGGCCGGAAGATGGCCCTGGCTCACGAAGCCGCCGACCGCGCCTTCGCGGCCGACAAGGGCGGTCTCGATCGCGCGCCCGTCCTGAAGGACGACGAGATAGGAGATCAGGCTGGCGCCGCGTGGGAAATAGGCGAAGCGGACCGTATCACCCGGCTCGTGCAGAACCGCGCCGGTCGGCGCCGACCATGCCTCAAGCTTATGCTCCAGGATATTCCAGTCATCCAGCCTGAGCGCCCGAAGCAGATTGTTCCCGATCGGGTCGGTTGCGGTATCCATCGCCAGCTTTGCTGTCCCATCATTCACGATAGTTTTTAACGCCGCAGACCGGGAAATGTTCACTAGTGCGCAGACGCTCCTTCCAACTCCGTCTACAAGTCAACAAAGCGCCTTGAGACTAGGCTCTGAAGCCGGCTCGTCGGCCAGGGCTGGCGCTCGACCGCTCCCACGATACGTATGTTCGCACCGTGCCCGGAGGAGACGAATGGCCGCTGTTCTGCCGGTTCAGGACCTGAAATATACGCAGGCTCTTCTCCGCACACGCGGCTGGGCATAGGCGATGTCAGATCGGCAACCTCTCCCGGGAACTGTGCCGCTGCTGCGACTCTATATTGCCGGGGAGTCGCCAGGCGCGCGACGTGCGCTCGCCAACGCAAAGCGGCTCGTCAGCGCACTGGACGGAAGAGTCCACATCGAGGTCATCGATATTCTTGCAACGCCGGAAGTTGCTGAGACGGCCGGCATCCTCGCGACGCCGACACTGTCGGATGACTCCACCGATCCGCCACGTCGCCTGATCGGCGACATCAGCAATATAGCCGAGGTTCTTTCCTATTTCGGCTATTCCCGGAAGGACATCGCCTCATGACCGAGACAGAGGAGATCACAGTCGATCCCGTGCTTGAACGCGTGAAGACGGGTGTAGAAGCATTCGACGATCTTGTCATGGGCGGACTGCCACGGGGCCGCACAACCGTTGTCGGCGGCACGCCGGGCAGCGGCAAGACCGTGTTCGCCACGCAATTCCTCGCTCATGGGATCACCGAACTCAGCGAGCCCGGCGTGTTCGTGACCTTCGAGGAAACGCCTGCCGAGATCGAGGCCAACATGGCGAGCTTCGGCTGGGACATCCGTGGGTGGCGCGGGACCGACAAGCTGGTCTTCGTCGACGCCAGCCCGCGCGACTCCGATCAGGTCGTCGTCGGCGACTTCGACCTGGCCGGTCTGCTCACTCGTATCCTGCATGCCGCCAGAAGCGCGCAGGCCAGGCGCATCGTGCTCGATTCGGTCACCCAGCTCTTCGACCATTTCGTCGCCGACCAGACCGTGGTTCGACGCGAACTGCTCCGCATTGCGACGGCCCTGAAAAGAGAAGGCTTGACCGTACTGATGACGGCCGAGCGCGACAGTGAATATGGCGAGATCTCGCGGCACAGGGTCGAGGAGTTCGTTGCGGACAACGTAGTGATCTTACGCAATGCGCTCGACCGTGAACGTCGCCGACGCACCATCGAGGTCCTCAAGATGCGCGGCAGTCGGCATGTAGAGGGTGAGGTGCCGTTCACGCTCATGGTGGACCGGGGAATGGTGGCGGTCCCGTTGTCGTCGCTGCGACTCGAGCAGCAATCCGGCAGCCGGCGGGTGACGAGCGGCAACCGCGAGCTCGATGCCATGACCAGCGGCGGGTTCTTCCGCGACAGCGTCACTCTCGTCAGTGGCGCGACGGGCACCGGGAAGACCTTGCTCGTCACGCATTTTCTCGCCGGCGGTGTGGCGGCGGGCGAGCGCGCTCTGCTGGTCGGCTATGAGGAAAGCCGCGGCCAACTGTTCCGCAACGCGCGTAGTTGGAGCGTCGACTTCGAGGCGATGGAGGCGGACGACCGACTCAAGGTGGTGTGCCTCTATCCGGAAGCCCAGAGCCTGCCTGACCATCTGCTGATGATCCGTGAACTGGTCGAGGAGTTCGACCCCCAGCGGCTAGCCATCGATAGTCTCTCGGCGCTGGAGCGGATCGCGCCCGAAACCGGATTCCGTGAGTTCCTGATCAGCCTGACCTCCTTCATCAAGAAGCGCGAGATCGCGGGCCTGTGCACTGCCACGGACAAGTCGCTCGTCGGCGGACATAGCGCCAGCGAGCAACACATCTCCACGCTGACCGATTCCATCATCCTGCTGCGCTACATTCAGCAGGCCGAATTCATGCACCGTGGCCTCATGGTGCTGAAGATGCGCGGCAGCGAGCACGACAAGCAGATCAGGCGCTTTACGATAGATACGAGCGGCATGCATCTGGGCCCACCTCTCGACGATGCGCCAAATGTTTTCGGCGACGCCCTGGGCAGCCCTTCAGCTTGACGAGGAAGACCATGAACAGGAAGCACGGTCTGGCCGAAGTTCTCGAACCATTCGACGATTCGCATCTGACCAGCATCAGCCAGCCGAGCTTTCGCCTGCTGATCGAGAACACCGCGGACGGCATCCTCGTCGTCGACCTCTCCGGCGCCGTGCTCTACGCCAATCCGGCCGCCTGCAGGATCCTCGGCCATTCACCAGAAGAGCTTCTCCATGTTCCGCTCGGCCGGCCGATGACGCGAGGCGAGACAGCCGAGCTCACGGTGCGGCGCCCGGACGGCGGGCCGGCCGAGGTAGAGATGCGCGTCGTCGAGGTGACCTGGGACGGCAAGCCTGCGCTTCTTGCCAGTCTTCGCGACATATCCGCTCGCCTTGCACAGGAAGAACGGCAGCGACAGTCGCAAAAGCTCGAAGCGATCGGCCGCCTGACCGCAGGCATCGTTCATGACTTCAACAACCTGGTCGCCGTCTTCGAATCCGGCCTCCGGCTCCTGGAAAGGCAACTGGCTCAGGATCCCGCCGACCCGAAAATCGACAAGTTAATCGAAGAGTTGCTGAAGCGAACGCAGAACGGCAGGGCGCTCACCCAGCGATTACTCGCTTTCTCGCGGCGGCAAACGCTCAGCCCCCAGGCCACCTGCCTCAACGAACGCCTCCGTTCTCTCTCGGGCCTGCTGGAGAGGACGCTCGGCAGCGACGTGCAGATCCGGCTCGAACTCGATCCGGATATCGGAGACGTCCTTATCGATCCCGACCAGCTCGATACGGCAATTCTCAACCTGGCGGTCAACGCTAGGGACGCGATGGCCGGCAAAGGCCTTCTTACAATCGAAACGCGCCTGGACGCGCCAGGCGACCTGGAGGCTGTGGACGGCCGTGGTGAATCGTTTGCTCGCGCTACCGTCGCTGACACCGGTTGCGGTATGGGCAAGGACGTTCTGGCGCAGGTGTTTGATCCATTCTTCACGACCAAGAGCGAAGGCGAAGGGACCGGGCTCGGGCTAAGCCAGGTGTACGGGTTCGTAACCCAGTCCGGTGGCCATATCAGGATTGACAGCGATGTCGGCACGGGAACGGCCGTTCATCTATACCTGCCCAGGGCTCACATCGACCAATCGGAGCCGACATGATGCTGGTGAGCTTTCCCTGCCCGGCGCCTGCATGCGTTCGGCCCGTATTGCCGGCGCAGGCTGATATCCTTTCGAAGGTGCGCCCGACTAGCGCGCATGTTCGTTCTAATCGTGATCGAGCCTGTCAGGAACCCGATACGAAACAATACGTTACCTAACCCGAATGTGAAGCTGCCGCTAAAAGAGATGCGTCCGGACGAAGCAACTGACAGACCACTCAAAATCCTCATCGTCGAGGATGAGCCGCTTCTCGCGATGGATCTCGAGGCGCAGCTCTTGCAGATGGGTCATACGGTGACCGGCATGGCATCAGATGCCCGGAGCGCTTTCGAATTGGCCGATGGGACGAACCTCGATCTCGCGCTTGTCGACCTTAATCTCCGCGATGGACTTACGGGACCCCAAATCGCATCGGAGCTGTCACGCGGCAAGGACACGCTCGTTGTCTTCGTGACAGGAAGCCCGGACCAGATTCCACCTGACTACGCCGGAGCGGTCGGCGCCATCACGAAGCCATGGTCCCCCGAGGCGCTGGAGCAGGTGGTGTCGCTCGTCCGCACATATGGGCGAGACAATACAACTCCGTCCGAAACCGATCTCACATTGGTGCGTATGGCGCCCTCCTTTCAAGGCGGCAAACCGCGAGCCAAAGGAAAATGAATTCGGCGACTCGCCGACGCCCGGACCTTTCAGCCTGACGCCTCCTATCAGCCCACCTCAAAGAGATGGTCGCCTTCTTGAACAGAAAATGGGCGCTTCCAATATTTTCCCTACCCGGAGCACTCATCAGGCCGCATCGGGAATTGTCCGTCTCGTTACACGGCTATTGCCGTTCGCCGGTCTCGCTGAGGCGCTCCACGGTCAGAAGGGAGGTCGCTATGGAAAGTGGAACGTTCAAGCAGCCGATTTTCGTGAGGGACGATGGCTTCGTTCTCCGAAAGATCGAGTGTATTATGGATGCCATAGAATTCTTGGAGGAATGGCCGGTCGAAAGGCGTGGCCTTCTTCACGCGGCGGCGTCTGAAACATGCTGCTCCGCCTATGACGGCCGGAAGTCTGTAGAGGCCGCGCACAAGACTTCCCCCATTTGGGCCCGCAGGGTCGGCGTGATCGAGGATGCCCCGGTTGCGCCGCCGTGGATGACGGGGCCGAAGATCGGCGGTGTGGACTACGCTTTGCAAACTGGTGCCTGAATTCGCTGTGGCGGTCTCGATACCGCCGCAGCATCCGATCGATCGCGGAGGGAGGCTCGGTACAGAACGATTCGGAGGGCGAAATGGTCTCTGGTCATGGGAAGCTACCTCGAAGCGCAAGTCCTTGGAGCACTGGCTGGGAATGCGAGTTGGCAAGGGAGAAGTGGTCCCTGCCAGGCAGCCTTCCTGCCGATGCGGATCGAGATCTGGCGACCAGCCCATGGACGCGATGTCCGGTAGCAGCCGGCCATACATCCTTCGTACAGAAACAGATGACATCGAGGACGCCCTCGATAAGTCCATGGTGCCGTTATCCCGCTGAAGCGTAATGGTTGATGCTCTGCAATGAGCACGCCGGGCTCTAGCTTGTCAGCGATCGCGTGCGGGTCGACGGCCAACTTACTTTCTATAGTTCCTATGCCATGATTGACGGGGACGGCAGAGTCTTCCGGCATTCAAGGTTATAGTCGATACGCTCTGGCGTCGGATTCGATCCGAACCGTGAGTTCGTTTCCTGACAAACGTCCGGATGGCCCGATAGCTGCCCTTCAGCGGCCTGTCGGGCTCCTTCACCACGGCTATGCTGGAACGTACGTCAACCTGATCACGCTCTCGCCAATGCGATCGCTCGCCACGAGGCGCAGTGGAGGCCGCGGCCCCGCGAAGAACGGCTTGCCGCCGCCGAGCACAACCGGATGGATGTACAATCGATATTCGTCGACAAGGCCCATATCTGTCAGACTCTCCGCCAGCTCTGGTCCGGAAACCTCGATCACCCCATCGAGTCGAGCTTTCAGTTCGCGTATCGCCGCCTCAACATCATCGTCGACAAGAGTGGCGTTCGGGCCAATGGACTTCAGCGAACGCGACACGACCCACTTCGGTTGGCTTCGCCATGCCGCCGCATAGTCCCGTTTCGCCTCGTCCCACTCGGGATGGTCTTCGTCCCAATATCGCATCACCTCGTACATGCGGCGGCCGTACACACTGCCGGCCAGGCCGCGCACGTCCTCCATGAAATGACGAAACAACACGGGATCAGAGGCAAACGCCATGTGGTCGTGGTCGACATAGCCGTCCAGCGACTGGTTCAATGCAAAGACGAACTTCGCCATATGGGACCTTCTCCTCTGCACGAGCGGCATGCCGCAGCCGTCGGGGCACCGGGCGCATGGTTGATGCGTCAAGGACGCATCACCGCCGCCGGCGCCGACATCTGCGGATTCCTTTGTCGCTGTTTTTGACGAGGTCAGCACTCTTAACCAAATTCCACCATCCGTGGTCTCCGCCGACTTCCCGCAGCAATCTCACCCATGGGGCCGCGTGAAGGAATGGGCGCGCGGCCGCAGCTGGCGCGCCGCCTGCCGGGCCTGCCGGGACGCGCTCGAGGGCTGGCGCGGCGCCCGCGACGCGCGCAGGGCATTTGTGAAGGCGGCAGAAAGGGCCGGGCTTGCGATCGCGCGCGAGCCTGTCCGGCTGCGGAAACGGGCGCCCGCCTTCCGGGTGCCGCAAGGCGCCCCGCAACAGCCCTCGCTCAGTTCAGCGGGATGATGCCGTCGACGGCGCGCCATTCGGAAGGCTCGATCAGCCCGTGATGGGCGACTCGCACCGAATGCAGCGCGCCGTCGAGTTCGCGTGTCCAGTAATCGAGAAAGCCGCGCAGTTCGGGAAACGCCGGCGCCAGATCGTATTCCTGCCAGACATAGAGCTGCAGAAGGCCCGGATGGTCGGGCATACGATAATGGATCTCCGCCGTCGTCAGGCCGTAGCCTTGCATCTGCAGGCGGAATTCCCTGCTTACCCTCGTCATAGGTCTCCTTTCCGCGCGGCTTCAGGCATCGAGCCTATCGAAAT
>JBDZVC010000646.1:0-1708 GCA_040255475.1 Phyllobacteriaceae bacterium
GCCACCATTATTGATGGTTCTGGCCGATGCACGAACCGCTTCGCGGATTGGCGCTAGCCTTGATGTAAAGCAGCCCTTCGAGCGCCGCGCCTGATTGAACGTCCGCGGCCAGAGGCAGACCCTTTCGACTCCTTCAACTGAGGAGTCGAACGATGAATGAGCTTATCCAGATTGGCCCGATCAGCCCACTGCGCCAGCGGCTGATCGACGACATGGCCATGCGCCGGTTTTCGCGCGATGTCTGTCGTCAGAACATTTGGCGCAGATCGCGGCGTAGATTAGCGGAGCGCGGGCCTCGTCCTGGGGTTGATATTAAGCGGCGAGCTTGCGGTGCTGCAAGCGTCGGTGTTCGATGGTCTTCCGTTTGATCCTTTCGCGCTGTTGGATGATGGCGTCAGCCCTGCCGAAGTAGGTGTCGGCGGGCGTCACATTGCCGAGGCTTTCGTGATATCGGCGGTGATTATAGTGGTCGATGAAGGCCTCGATCCGGGTCTCCAGATCGCCGGGCAGGAAGTAATTTTCCAGCAGGATCCGGTTCTTGAGGGTCTGGTGCCAGCGCTCGATCTTGCCTTGGGTCTGGGGATGCATCGGGGCGCCGCGGACATGGCTCATACCGTTGGCACCGATCCATTGGGCCAGCTCCTCGGCGATGTAGCTCGGACCATTATCGCTGAGCAGCCTGGGCTTTTGCACGACCCTGGCTGACGAACAGCCCGAGGCTTCAAGCGCCAGTTCCAGCGTGTCGGTGACGTCCCCGGCGCGCATGGTGGTGCAAAGCTTCCAGGCGATGACATAGCGGGAGAAGTCGTCGAGCACGGTCGACAGATACACCCAGCCCCAACCGATGATTTTGAAGTAGGTGAAGTCGGTCTGCCACATCTCGTTCGGCCGCGTCGTCTTGGTGTGGAACGCATCGGCCGCCTTGATCACGATGAAGGCCGGGCTGGTGATCAGGTCATGGGCTTTCAGAAGCCGGTAAACCGTCGATTCCGACACGAAGTAGCGCTTCTCGTCGGTAAAGCGCACAGCCAACTCGCGGGGCGATAGCTCGGACTGGTCCAGCGCCATCTCGACGATCTGCTGCTGGATATCGTTGCCGATGCGATTCCACACCCGGCTCGGCGCCGATGGCCGATCCTCCAGCGCCTCCGGCCCGCCTTCGAGGTAGCGGTCATACCATCGATAGAAGGTCCGGCGGGGGATGCCGAGCTGGTCCAGCGTCCGCTTGGCGGGCAGATGCGACTGCTCGACGATCCTGATGATCTCGAGCTTCTCAGATGCGGGATACCTCATTCGTCGTCGCCCCCATCCGCGATCATGCTTTTTTTGAGCAGACGGTTTTCCAGCGTCAGGTCGGCCACGCATTCCTTCAGGGCACGGGTTTCGCGGCGCAGGTCGTGCACCTCGCCGGTGGTCGCAGCTCGGGCGGTATCGCCGGCCAGACGACGCTTGCCCGCTTCCATGAACTCCTTCGACCAGGTGTAATACAGGCTCTGGGCGATGCCTTCCTTGCGGCACAGCTCGGCGATACTGTCTTCGCCGCGCAGCCCCTCCAGCACGATCCTGATTTTGTCCTCTGCAGAGAAGTGCCGGCGCGTCGCACGCCGTATGTCCTTCACCACCCGCTCAGCTGGGGCCTTCGGCGCCGATTTTTTCAAGGAGGATTTGGGCTTCATCTTCGTTCCTTCGTCACTACGACGAAGCCCAA
>JBDZVC010000168.1:0-8683 GCA_040255475.1 Phyllobacteriaceae bacterium
ATTCCGTCGAATCCATCGGCTTGGTCGGGTCCTGGTTCTTCATCTCGGCGATGAGGAGTTTCAGGAAGGACTGATAGTCGATGTTCGGCCCGGCCGCCTGCGAGGTGGAACTGGTGCCGGTCGTGGAACTGTTCGTGCCATTCACCGGAGGAACGGACATCAGGCGATCTCCCGCAATTCGGTTTGATAGGCCGGCGACTTGCTTCCGCCGTAGAGGATCTCGTCCTCGAGATTGTACAATCCACGGATGGTCTTCAGCGCGTCGTAGACATGGCCCTCGGCGACGAGCCGGTCGATGTGCTTCAGCGAGGACAGGATCTGCTCGTTGCGGAAACTGTCGAGAAGCAGCGGCAGCGACTGCCGGAACATGTCGCGCGCCTGCTCTGCATTGCCGGGGTTCATCAGCATGATCTGCAGGATGAAATAAAGCTGTTTGAGCGGCGTCGAGGCCTGCTCCGGCTGCAAGACGTGGCTTTCGAGCAGGAACTGCGTCTCGTTGAGCAGTTCGATCGTGGTCTTGCGGTCGACGCTTACGACCGCGCCGTTGATATAGATCTTCTCGTTGGCTTTCAGCGATATTTTCAGCGTGTTCTTCATTGTATGCCGTCGCGGATGATCTGCGATACCTCTATAAGGCCGTCGAAATTCTGCGATTGACCCTGGCGCACCGCCTCGCCCTCGCGCAGCAGCCAGAGCCCGATCGAGATCAAATTGGCGCGCAGTTCCACCGGAAGCTCGTTCTCGGAACTGCCGAGATCCTCCATGAAGGAGGTCCAGATGCGGTTCATGAAATGGATGGCCTCGACCGCCTGCGGCGAGCCGCCGCCGCTATCCTTCGCTGTCGAGAGCAGGTCGATGGATCGGCTCAGAAGCTGGCGTTCGCGATCCTTCGCGTCGGCGATCGAGTCGGTCTGAATCTCGGCATACGAAAATTGGTACATGGTGGTTCCGTTACGTTTCGCCTGAGGTTGTTGGGTCACTTTAGGAAGTTGACGAGGCTGAGTTGCTGCATGCGCGCTGTCAGTGCGTAGGAAGTCTCGATCTGTCCGAGAAGCGAGGTGATCTTGGTGGAGGCCTCGTAAGGATCGACGCCTTCGAGATCGTTCAGGTTGCGCTGGAACAGATCGACCTGCGACTTGATGCGGTCCGTGGCGCTTGAGACCTTGTTCTGGGTCAGGCCGAGCTGTGCCTGCTGGGAGGCGGAATCGGTGAGCGAATCCGTGATCAGGTCGGATGCCTTGGAGACGAGAGCGTCGCGGGCGCCCTCGCTCAGATTGCCCTGCATGAAGTTCGACACCATCGTGGCGGCGAGCATGAATTTCTTGGTGCCGACGGAATTGGCGCTGACGGAGGTGTCGGCCGTTTCGTTGAGCGAGATGCGGCTGGTGATCGGCTGGTCCGTGGCGTTCGACCAATTGTCTTTCCATGCCGGGTCGGTGGTCTGGGTCGCCACGAGGCCGTCGATGAAGTCACTCATGTCCGAGGCGGTGATGTTCGCGGCGGCCGGATCGCTCGGCGGGAAGCCGAAATGGTCCTGGAACGCCTGATCCAATGCCTGTTTCGCGGGTGAGCCGGCAGCACTTACATCGTTGATCGGCTGGACGTCCGTATTGATGCCGGCAAACAGATATTCGCCGTTGACGCTGGTGTTGAGGATGGAAGTGACGGAACTCAGCGCCGTCTGGGCGGCTTGCTGCGTCACGGTTGACGCGACGCCGCTGCCCTTGTCGGCGGTCAGGGCGGAGAGGAATGTCTGGGTGAGGTCGTTTATCTGGCCGAGCGCATCCTGGGTGGCCGTCAGGCGGGTGGAGATGAGGTTGTTGGAATCGACGAGCCCGTTCAGCCGGTCCACGTCGCGCGAAAGCGACACCGCCTGCCCGGTCCGCGAGCCGAGCGTCACGCCCGGGTCGGCAAGCTTGCCGGTCGTTACCTCCGTCTGTGCCTTGGCCAGTTCCTGCTGCATGTTCAGGACCTGATAGCGCATCGCGTTCGATACGGCCTGCGAGGATATGAAGGTCGTCTTCATCTCAATGGATCGCGTTCAGGAGGGCGGTGAGCATGTTGTCCACCGTCGAGATCATGCGCGCCGACGCCTGGTAGGAATGTTCCAGGTCGAGCATCATCGACATCTCCTCGTCGATGTTGACGCCGGTCGAATTGGAAAGCGCCTGCTGGGTGCGGGTCATCAGGGCGTTCTTGTTGTCGGCGGCGTCCGAGGCGTCCTTGCGCGCAGCCTCGAACGAGCTGATGGCGTTGGTGGAATAGGTCATAACGCTGGCGTTGGAGCCCGCGCCGGCCGCCGGATCGAAGGCGATCGGCTTGTCGAGGTTTTGCGAGTAGCGGATGAGCAGGTCAGAGAAAGAAGCGTTGCCGTCCGGGTTGGCGACGTAGCTGGTGCCCCCGCCGCCGCCGTCGCGCAGGACCGAGGCGCTGCCCCCGACGGTCGAATCCATCGCCGGATTGATCTTGATGCGGCCAGCGAGGCCGGGCTCCAGCGTGCCGTCCGCCGGCATGGCGGGCGCTCCGTCCCAGGTGAAGAGGCCGGGCGTCTTGCCCGCAGTCGCGGTCGGATCGCCTGGATCGGTCTCGGCGAAGGCGCTTATCAGGCCGCGCGCGATCTCGTCGAGCTGGCTCTGCATGGTGGTTGCCGTGCTGTCGCGCAACTGCACCATCGCGGCGAGACGGCCGGACGCCGACGTGTTGCCGCCCGTCCCGGCCGAAAGCGGCACGCCGTCTACCTTGATCACGTTGCCGGTCGTCGTTGCGTTATAGCCGGCGATGGGCTCGAACGTCACCGTCCGCGGCACCGTCTCGTAGAGGGTGGCACCGTCCGACGTCACCAGCATCATATCGCCATTGTCGCGCTTGATGGCCGAGACCGAGACGTATTGGGATATCTGCTTCAGGAGTCCGTCGCGCTGGTCCTCGGCATCGGATACATCGGCGCCTGTCTGGTTGCCGGCTACGATGGTGCGGTTGGCCTGGTCGAAGCTCTTGAGTAGATTGTTCAGGTCGGCGACGGCCTGCGAGATCTGGTTGTCCATGTCCGTCCGGAAGGACTGGATTGCCTGGGTGCCGTCGTTCAGATTGCGCACGAGCTGGCGCGCGGATTCGATCGTGTTCTCGCCGAGGCTGGCGTTGGAGGGGGTCGCGGAATAGAGGTTGAGCGCCTGCTGGAAGTTGCCGAGCGCCGAGGCTGCGGAGTCCGCATTGTCGACGCCGTTCACCGCCTGACCGAGGTTCTGCATCCCGTTGAGGAGCGTGTTCTGCCCTTCGTAAGAGGAAAGCGCCTTAAGATTGCTGCGGAAGAGCACGTCGTCGGTGGTGCGCTGGATATTGACGACGGTTGCGCCGGGGGCCGTGCTGACGACGGTCGCCGAACGCCGCGCGTAGTCGGCGTTCCCGGAATTCGAGATGTTCTGGGAAACAACCGTTGTCTGGCGCGTCGTGTTGAAGAGCGCCGACTGGGCGATGTTGAGGGCGGTTGTCAGCGACATTCCGGTTATTTTCCGCCGGCGTTACCCGGTCTAGCGCGCGAGGTTGACGAGCACGTCCATGAGGTCCGAGCCGGTCTGGAACACTTTTGAGTTTGCGGTGTAGGAGCGCTGCGATTCGATCATGTCGGTCAATTCCTGGGCGATATCGACATTCGAATTTTCCAAAGCGCCCGACTTGACCGTGCCGGCCTTGCCGTCGCCGGGGAAGCCGATCGTAGGATCGCCGGAATCGGCCGTCGCGGCGAAGACGTTGCCGGCCAGCACCCTCAGATTGTCCGGGCTTTCGACCGTCGCCAGCGGGATGCGATAGAGCGCACGCAGCGAGCCGTCGTCATATTGGGCATAGACCGTCCCGTCGTCGCTGATCTGGACATTCTGGATCGCACTCGGCGGGTTGCCGTTCACATGCGCGTCGTAGACGCTGTAGCCGGTGCCGAATTGCGTCGATTGCGAAAGGTCGAGCGTGACGGTGCCGCCGTTGGGGACGGGGATGTCGATGGACGAAGCGCTGGTGGTGGTCAGGTTGTTGCTCGTGGGATCGAAGGTCAGCGTTTGCGTCGCGAGCGGCGCCGACCCGGCCGCACCATAAGGGAAGCCGGAGCCCGGCGTCGCCTGCGACTGATCGTAGACGGCGACTTCCCAGGTATTGTCGGCGGTCTTGGTGAAATACACGTCGAGCAGCCGCTTGGAGCCCGCATTGTCGTAAGCGACGATCGAAGACTTGGCCGTATAGGTGGACGTGGCCGTATTTGCAGACGGCAGGTCCGTCGTGACGGCATCCGCGTCAAGAGGAAGGTTGGCGTAGAAATCGCCGGCCGTGGAAGGCGTGGCGGTCATGCCCGTCTGGGAAATGGTGACAGGCTCGAGCCCGGCGAAACCGTTCGCGGTGACGGCAGGCGTTCCATTGGCGAAGCTGTAGCCCAGAAGCGTGAAACCGGCCGCGTTGACCAGATGCCCCTGGTCGTCCGGCACGAAATTGCCCGCGCGCGTCATGTAGGGCGTGCCGTTGGTGTCCGCGACGATGAAGAAGCCGTTGCCGTTGATGGCAAGATCGGTCGGCGAGGTCGTATATTGAGGAATGCCAGCTTCGGAGATGGCATAGCGGGTCGTGGTGGTCACGCCGCCCGAATTGTAGTTGCCGGTCGAACCGGGGATGACCAGCGTGGAGAATTGCGTGCTCGCGCGCTTGTAGCCGGCTGTCGAGGAATTGGCGATATTGTCGGCGGTGGCTGACAACCGGTTGGCCTGCGCGTTCATGCCGGAAACGCCGGTGCGCATCATGCCGTACAAACTCATGGCGTAGTCTCCTCGGTCTCGTACCTTGGGGTTCTCATACCCTTGGCGGAGAGCGTAACGCCGCTGACTTGCGCGAGGCTGTTGTCACGCCTCGGCGGCAGCATCAATCGATCAGCCGGTAGCCGAGAAAACGCTTGGAATCGATCGGATCGAAGCCGAGCCGCTCGCGCAGCTTCTTGCGCAGCTTGCTGATATGGCTTTCCACGACGTTCTCCTCGACCTCTTCGTCGAAGATGCCGTAGATGGCGTTGAAGACCTGTGTCTTGGTCACGCGCCGACCGCGGTTCGAAGCCAGGAATTCGAGGATGCGGCGCTCGCGGCGCGGCAGCGGGAAGGGCTCGCCGCCGATCTCCGGATCACGCCCGTCCATGAAGATGCACATGTCGCCAACCTGGGTGTGGCTCGCCTCTTTCTGGACGCGGCGGCGGATCGCGGAGATGCGTGCCAGGATCTCACGGATATGGACCGGTTTGCGGATGACGTCGTCGACGCCCGATTCGAACCAGTGGAGCGTGCTTTCGAGCGAGTGCTGTTCGCTGAGCGCGATCACCGGAGCGTTGGTGCGGTCGCGAATCGCGCTCGGCGAGACGAGGCTTTCCTCGCATTCGCCGATCAGGACGGCGCGTACCGATTCGAGATCCTCGTCGGCCGCGCTCGACACCCATTCGCCGAATTCGTCCGACCGGAAGCCGGCGCTTGCCACGCCTTCACGGTCGAAAAGCGAATGATATCCTTCTTTTACGAGGTCCCGCTCGTCAACGATCACGATCATCGGCCCGCCCTCCGAATCAATTTGTCAAAAGCCCGGCGCAAGAGGTAGCGGTCGCCGGCGATGCCGGACACCCGTCATTTCTTGCGAGTCATTTTTTGGGAATCATCCAGCCCGCCAGGCTGTGCGACGCGACTCCCCAAACCCGGCATGAACGCTAGAGGAAGGTCCTTAACGAGACGTTAACCATAATTGCCGGCCTGGCGAGGGGATGCGTGCGGGCCATCAGGGGTTGCAGAATTGTCTCGCGTTCGGTGTCCATTTGCCGAAGCCGGTGGCGACCATGTTGGCGATGACCCGGCAGACATAGAATTTCTGTGCGGGGTCGTTGTCGGGACCAGCGTGGTAGCGGGCAACGGCCATCGACCAGCTTATGTGCTGCTTCTTCAACTGGACGAGGAAGCGGGCCGCGTAGTCGACATTGAGGTGAGGGTCGAACATGTCGGATATGCTGGCGAAATGGCTGCCGTGATAGTACTGGTTGATCTGCATGCAGCCGAGATCGATCAGCTTGGCGCCACCGCTTCTGGCATTGGCGAAGATGCGCAGCGCGTCGGAGCGGCTCGACGGGAACACCGCCTTCCCCTCGATATTCATCGCGTTCGGCTGAAGGCTTCCTTTCTTGCCGGTTTCGGTGAGGCCGACGGCGTAGAGGATACCTACCGGCACGCCGTATTCGGCGGATGCGCGCAGGATCTCGGTCTCGCAGGGATTGACCGCGGCCGCTGCGCCGAACGTGCCGAAGCTAGATAAAAACGCCGCGCCGAGGCATGCGATCAGCCGTTTCGCGAACCATGCCGATGCCGCGTTCCGGTACGTTTTCATATCCGCTCTCCGAGCCTTGCCGATGTCCGCTGCCCCCCGATTGCCCCGACATCGAAAAGGGCGAACCACCCTGATTGGCGAAGCCGCCCGCGGAGCCGTCGCGTCCCGTCGATTGACCCTGGGCTTGTCCCTGGGGCTGGCCTTGTGATTGCGTTTGCGGTTGCGCCAACGCCTGCCGCACGGTCACCTTGTCGACCTGGAAGCCCAGCGATTGCAGGGACTTGACGATATCGGAACTGTCGTTGGAGAGGCGGCGGTGTGCCTCCAGCGTCTCGACCTGGATATCGATGGTCAGTCCGCTTCCGGCATATTTCAGATGTGCCGTGACGGAGCCGAGTTCGACCGGCCGCAACTGGATGCTGAGCGATTGGGTGGGGAGCGCGTTGGCGGGTGTTCCGGCAGCCAGGGCGGCTGCGGCGCCGGCGGCGTAACGGGCAAGCGTGCCCCCCTGCTGGAGCGCGCCGGCGAAGGATGTGGCGCCGCCGGACGAAGGAACCATCTGTGCGGTCGGCAGCGGGGCGGTAGCGGCATCGCCTTTAGCGCCGGACGGCAATTGCGCGGCATTCTGCGCCGCATTGTTCGACTGGCCATTGCCGCCATCTCCCTGTCCATCCGCGTTGGCGTCGGCACTGCCGGAACGCTGACCGGCGGCGGCCTGCAGGATTTGCGTCGCCGTGTCGGCTTCTGCGGCCGCTGCGGGTGGAGTTGCATTGCCTGCCCGGGGAGAAGGATCGGGGTGCTGTGAGGCCGCGACCTTGGCCGTGAAGGCGGCCGTTACATTGTTTGGCGCGGCCTTTCCAGCTTCCACTGCCGTTGCCGCGATAATCGATACGCCTTTCTGCGCCGGATCGGTGCCGGAAGTCCCTGCCTGCATAGGGCCCGCCGGGTCTGCTCCGCCATCCTTGCCCGCCAACGCCGGCTGTGCTGGCAGTCCCTGCATCGGGAGGGCAGTTTCCGGCCGGATGGCGCCGTTCGCTCCGGCGGCCGAAACCGCTTGAGTACTGCCTGTGGTCGGCGCGGCAGTATCGGTACTGCCATCCGGCGCGCCGGCGGCAGCCGGTCCGTTCGTCGCAGCGATCGCCTGTCCCGAGCCGGCCCATTGCCCGGCAAGCGTACGTTCCGCCATCATATGCGGGGGGAGGGCGCCACCGTTTTGGTCGTCCTTGTCCTTTTTTTCTCCTCCGTCAGCCGAGCTATCGTCCTTCGCGTGCCTAGGCTGGCCGACCTTGCCATCCCTGCCGTCGTGGGAAGCAACGGTTTCCCGGGAGCCGGCATTGTTGTTCGCCGCATCGTCCGTCTTTCTGTCGTCCTGTGCCGGCGCTTTAGGCCTTTCGCGCAAAGCGTTGGAGAAGCGGTCGTCCGCCGCCGGCGGCACGTTGCGAACGGCCGATGCGGCGGCAAGCGGGAAGCCCGTCTGGATTGCGATGCCCGGCATCATTCGGTCTCCTTAAGCAGTTCGTCTATCGCGGCGAGTTTCCGGCGCGTATCCGTCACGATCTTGCGGGACGCCTCCATCGCGGTGGCGTCCGGTCCGGCGGGCGGGGCTGCCGGCTTGGCGGCGGCAGGAACGGCAGGCGCTTCTTGCCGGGGTGGCGCGACCTTTGTCGCTATATCCACATCCTCGCTTTTCGCAGGAGTCGCCGGCGCGGCGATGACCTTCTCTGCAACGGCGCGTGCGGCATCGAGCAATTGCTGGTCGCTTTCGCTCAAGTGATCGCGGTCGATTGCCGCCAGTTGCGCCGCCACCGCGCCGGCCGAGCCGGACGCGACCGAGGCGATACTGGAATAGAGCAGGACGCGCGGATCGGTCGTTTTCGAACGGGGATCGTCGCGGATCCCGGCCATCCGCGCCGCGAAGGCGGTCAGGCTCGCCAGACCGTCTATGGCGCTTTTGCGGGCGAGGCGCAGATAGATGGATTTCCGGCGCTCGGCGTCCATTTCGTTCAGCGTCGCGGCGACCTTGTCCAGCCCCATGCTATCATGCATCTCGACCACGCCGATGACGAAGGCGTCGGCGAACTGGCTGGCATAGGGGGAATGCAGGAAGCGACGAACGTATTTCTCCGAGTAGCCAAGGAAGAGACCGGCGTCGCGCATCTTGAGCGCGATCATGATGGAACGGCGCAGCGCTGCTTCCTCGACCAGCGATCCGGGTCCGAGCAGCCGGGCTTCATCGAACAATTTGAGCGCCGCGGCGGAATCATCGGCCGCCGCCACCGATCCCTTGATAAGCGCCAGATAGGCGCCGAGCTCGATCCGCTGCGTCAGCGGGTCGATGTCGTGCAGCGCCTTTTCC
>JBDZVC010000647.1:0-1706 GCA_040255475.1 Phyllobacteriaceae bacterium
ACAGCTTCTGGACATGGCGCGAGGTGATGTACCGTTTCCTCGACCTGCTCTCGCCCGAAGACATCGAGGCCATCGCCGCCTTCGCATTCATGGAGATGCAGGAAGCCGGCTTCGCCGCCGTTGCGGAGTTCCACTATTTGCACAACCAGCCGGGCGGCGGTGCCTATGACGATCGTGGCGAACTCTCGGCGCGGATCGCGGCGGCTCAAGGCTCGACCGGCATCGGCCTGACCTTGCTGCCGGTCTATTACGCGCAAGGCGGCGTCGATGGCCGGCCGCTCGCCGGCGGCCAGCTTCGCTTCGGCAGCAGGCTCGACGGATTCGCCGCGCTTATGGAGCGGGCGGGCGAGATCCTCAAAGGCCTTTCCCCCGACACCGGCCTCGGCATCGCGCCGCACTCGCTGCGCGCCGTCGGCCCCGCCGATCTGGAGGCGCTGACCGGCATGCAGCCCGACGCGCCCTTCCACATGCATATCGCCGAGCAGGAAGCCGAGGTTGACGAGGCGCAGGCCGAACTCGGCGCGCGGCCGGTCGAATGGCTGCTCGCCAATATGCCCGTGGACAAGCGCTGGTGCCTCATCCACTGCACCCATATGGAACCGCGCGAGACCGAGGCGCTGGCGCGTAGCGGCGCGGTTGCCGGCCTCTGTCCGGTGACGGAAGCCAATCTCGGCGACGGTATATTCGACGGCGCCCGCTTCCTCGCCGCCGGGGGATCGTTCGGCGTCGGCTCCGATTCCAATATCCGCATCACCGTGAACGAGGAACTGCGCCAGCTCGAATATTCTGAGCGCCTGCGCGATCGCGCCCGGGTGGTGCTGGCAGGCGCCGGCCAGTCGGCCGGCCGCATCCTCTACGATCATGCGCTTGCCGGCGGCGCGCAAGCGCTCGGCCGCCGGTCAGGCCGCATCGCGCCGGGCCTCTGGGCCGATCTGGTGGCGCTGCAAAGCGGCGAGGGACTGACGCTGGCAAAACAGCCCGACCTGCCGCTCGACAACTGGATATTCTGCGGCGATGGCAGGGTCACGGACCTCTGGTCGGCCGGTCGCCATATGGTGGCGGAGGGCCGCCATGTCCGCCGCGAGGGGATCGCCCGGCGCTATCATGCGTGCCTGGCGGCGCTCGCCGCGAAACTATGAACGGCAAGAAGCGCCTTTCCTATCGCGACATTGGCGAGGATATCCTCCGGCGCATCGCCAAGCGCGTCTGGGAGCCGGGCGCGTTGATCCCCGGCGAGCAGGCTCTTGCCGCCGAATACGGCTGTTCGCGGGCGACCGTGAACCGTGCGCTGCAGGACCTCGCCCGCGCCGGCATCCTCGAGCGGCGGCGGAAAGCCGGCACGCGGGTTTCGCTCAATCCGGTACGCGAGGCGCGTTTCGTCATCCCGCTGGTGCGGCAGGAGATCGAGGCGAGTGGCGCGGAATACAGTTACCGGCTGCTGGGCTGCGATGCCGAGAAGGCCGGCAAAGCGCTGGGCGACCGGCTGGGGCTCGACCGCATGGCGCTCATGCTGCATGTCCGCTGTCTGCATCTCGCCGACGGAGCGCCCTACCAGTACGAGGATCGCTGGATCAATCCGGACGCCGTGCCGGATGCACGCGATGCGCCGTTCGACACCGTCAGCCCCAATGAGTGGCTGGTGACGAGCGCGCCTTTTTCCCGCGCCGAGTTCATCTTCCGGGCGGCCCGCGCCGGCGAGGAAGAAG
>JBDZVC010000169.1:0-8660 GCA_040255475.1 Phyllobacteriaceae bacterium
CGCTCAGAATTCTCGAAGTTACCTTCATCGGGCCTCTAAACCTTTTCCCGTAGTCCCCTAGGCGCGAAATCCCGGATATCGGCAGCCAGTCCCAGACCGTAATAGCCGGATTTTCCCTACACGCAAGGTATCTGGTTAATTTGTATTTACTTATCCGTACGGCGTGGCATTCGCGTCACGCCTATCGAAGCGCATGGTAAACGCTGTCTCAATTCTGCACATGGCCGTGCGCCGTGTTTTTCCTCCTCGCTTACGTCGGACAGCCGAAAATATCGTTCCAGAAAACGAACCCCATGAACAGCAGGACAGCAAGCAATCCTGCCTTGTATACGATCTCGACAACCTTCTCGGACACCGGCCGCCGGAACACCGCTTCCAGCGCGTAGAACAGGAGATGCCCGCCGTCCAGCGGTGGAATCGGCAGCAGATTGAGCACGCCTATCCCCACGGACAGCAAGGCGACAAGTTGTATCAGCCACTCGAAGCCCAGCTGTGCCGCCTTACCCGCCATGTCCGCAATCTTCACGGGGCCGCCAAGCTGGCACCTGTCCTCGCGGCCAACGGCGAAGCGACTGAGGAAATCGCCGGTGCGTCCGATGATTCGCCATGTCTCGACCGTTGCCTGGCCGAAAGCCGCGACCGGGCCGTAGGAGACGATATGCGGCTGGCCGAGCGCCTCGTCGTTGACGACGCCGATGACCCCGACGCTGATCTTGTTGCCGAGCGCGTCCTTCTCCTCGGCCAGCCTCGGCGTAGCCGTCAGCGTGACGTCCCTGTCACCCCGCTTTACGACGAAACGAAGCTCTTCGCCGGCGTTGGGCGATACCAGGCGCTGCACGTCGCCAAACGTATTCACCTTCACGCCATTGACGGACACGAACCGGTCGCCGGGCATGAAGCCGGCGATTGCGGCAGGGCTGTCCGGCTGCACCTTCGCCACCATCGGCTCGGCCACGTAGCGGCCGTAAGTGGCGAAAAGGACAGTGAAAACGGCGATCGTCAGCAGAAAATTGAAGAGCGGCCCGGCAAAAACGGTGGCCGCCCGCTTCCACAGCGCCTGGGTGTGGAAAGCCACCTTGCGTTCCTCATCGGTCAGCGCGTCGATTTCCTCCGTATCGGGGGAACTCGTGACGCCCATGTCGCCGACGAATTTCACATAACCGCCGAGCGGTATGAGGCAGAGCTTCCAGCGCGTTCCACGCCGGTCGTTGAAGCCCGCGATCTCCGGCCCGAAGCCGATCGAGAACGCGCTGACGCCGATGCCACACCACCGGCCGACGAGGTAGTGCCCCATCTCGTGCACGAAGACGACTACCGTCAGCACGAACAGGAAAGGCACGATCGTGCCGATCAGGATACCGTCGGTACTGAAAAGCGAGGCAAGCATTCCTTCGAGTATCCCTTCGGCTGGACCGGATAAGTTATCGGTCAAGCATGTCGAATCGCTCCCGGCGGCTCACGCATATAAGCCTGTCACGGACCGAAAAAGCCATGCGACGGCTGGTCCAGTCCGCCGAACACCGCACCAATCAGGTAAAGGGCGAAGCCCGCCGCCACAAGCCCGTCGACGCGGTCCATCAGTCCACCATGGCCGGGGATGATGCGGCTTGAATCCTTCACGCCGAAATGCCGCTTGATAGCCGATTCGAAAAGGTCCCCCGCCTGCGCCACGACCGCCAGCACAAGCGCCGTGACGATCGCGATGCCCATTGCGTCCGAATCTGCCGCAGCGGCTGCCGCCGCGCCGGCCACGACACCGGCGACCGTGCCTCCGATCGCGCCGCTCCAGGTCTTTCCAGGCGAGATCGACGGTGCCAGCTTCGGTCCGCCGAACGTCTTGCCGGTGAAATAGGCGGCGATGTCGGTCGCCCAGACGACGGCGAAGAGGAAAAGGATGGCCTTCAGCCCCGCCGCATCATCGCTCCGCAGCAGGGCAAGGCTGACAGCCGCAAACCCCGCATAGGCAAGTGCCGACGCGGCAGACATCTCGCGGCCCAGCGCCCATCCCGCAACGAGCGTAACGGCGATGCCGGCCAGCAGGACGACGGCCAGCGCGCTTGCCGGGAATCCGGAAACGAGCATGACCGCGACGACAGCCAGGGCGATGCCGCCGATCACCCACCGTTCTGCCCGGAGACCGGCCATCGAGATCCACTCGTAATAGACCAGCGCAGCGCCGAGGATCATCAACAACCTGAAGGGGATGCCTCCAAGCCATGTGACCCACAGGGCAGCGGCTGCCAGCACGATAGCGGACAGCGCTCGCGTCTGCAGATTGTTCATTCCGCCTCGCAGAGCCGTCCGTCGATCATCCGGGCCGGCGCTCACAATGCAACGTCTTGCGGCGCGACGCCGCCGAACCGGCGGTCACGGCCCGAATAGATTTCGATCGCCTCGGCCAGCTTGCGCCGATCGAAATCCGGCCAGTAACACGGCATGAAAACCAGTTCGCTATAGGCGGTTTGCCAAAGCAGGAAATTGGAAAGCCGCTGCTCGCCGCTGGTACGGATGACGACATCGGGGTCCGGCATCGCCGACGTATCCAGAAAAGCCTCGAAGGACTCCGGCGTTATCGCCTCGGGAGCGATGTTCCCTTCCTTTGCCGCCTGCGCGAGTTTCCGCGCGGCCCTCGCGATCTCGTCCCTGGCGCCGTAATTGAAGGCAATCACCAGGTTCATGTTCGTATTGGCTTTCGTAAGCGACTCAGCTTCTTCAAGCAGGCTCTTGATGTCGGACGCGAGGTTTTCCCGGTCCCCGATCACCAGCACCTTGACGCCGTTTTGGTGCAGTTCGGCAAGATCGCGCCGGATGAAGAGTTTGAGCAGACCCATGAGGTCGCTCACCTCAGCCTTGGGCCGCGCCCAATTTTCGGAGGAAAAGGCATAGACTGTCAGCCATGGGATGCGCATGTCGCCGGCAGCGCGTACCGTCTCGCGCAGGGCTTCGACCCCTGCCCGGTGCCCGGCGGCGCGCGGCAGGCCCCGCGCTTTCGCCCAGCGCCCGTTGCCATCCATGATGATCGCGATATGCGTCGGCTTCGCCATCCGCTTCTTTCGCCCGCCTGCGCTCTGGGCTCGGTTCAGACCTGCAGGATTTCCGCTTCCTTTTCGCCCAGCAGGCTGTCGATGGAAGCGATCGTATCGTCCGTCAACTTCTGCACGCGATCGGAATGCACACGGCTGTCGTCCTGGCTGATCTCGCCGTCCTTCTCCGCCTTCTTGATGTGCTCCATGCCGTCGCGGCGCACATGCCGAACCGCCACCCTCGCCTGCTCGGCATATTGATGCGCGATCTTCACGAGCTGCTTGCGCCGGTCCTCGGTCAGTTCCGGCAGCGGGATCCTGAGGGTCGTTCCGTCAACGATCGGGTTGAAGCCGAGATTGGATTCCCGGATCGCCCGGTCGACCGCGCCCACCATCTGCTTGTCCCAGACGGAAACGGAGATCATGCGCGGTTCCGGAACGCTGATGGTCGCCACCTGGTTGACTGGCATCGACGTGCCATAGGCATCGACATGGACCGCGTCGAGAAGGTTGCCCGAAGCGCGGCCGGTGCGGAGCGATGCCAGGTCGTTCTTGTAGGCGTGAATGGCGCCGTCCATGCGCCGCTGCATGTCGCCGAAATCAATGGAGTTGCTCATCTAGACGCCTCCCATACCTGCGCCGGACCCAGGATCGACCGGCTTTCCAAAAATGAAGCCGCTTCCGGCACTATACATCCGACACGACAGTGCATCGGCCTTCACCTCTGAGGATCGCGCCGAAGCCGCCTTTTTCGTGAATGGAATAGACGATTATCGGGATGTTGTTCTCTCGTGCAAGTGCAATCGCCGTCGTGTCCATGACGAGCAGTCCGTCGTTCAGCACCTGCTCGTGGGTGATATGGTCGTAGCGCTTCGCCGACGGATTCTTCTTGGGGTCGTCCGAATAGACGCCGTCGACCTGGGTACCCTTGAAAAGCGCGTCGGCACCGATCTCGGCTGCGCGAAGCGCCGCGGCGGAATCGGTCGTGAAGAACGGATTGCCGGTGCCGCCGGCAAAGATCACCACCTTGCCCGCGTCGATATAGGCCGTCGCCTGACGCTGCGAGAAGCTCTCGCACAATTCAGGCATGGCAATCGCAGAAAGAACAACGGCATCGACGCCGATCTTCACGAGCGAGGTTCTGAGCGCCAGTGAATTGATGACGGTGCCGAGCATGCCCATATGGTCGCCCGTAACGCGGTCGCCCCCCTTCGAGGCGACGGCGACGCCGCGGAAGATATTGCCGCCGCCGATCACCACCGCGACCTCGACGCCCATCTCGCGTGCTTCGGCGATATCGGCCGCGATCCGGTCGACCACGGAAACATCGATGCCGAATCCCTGCTCGCCCATCAATGCTTCGCCGGACGCTTTCAGAAGCACGCGGCTGTAGCGGGGTGTTTCCGGCATGTTTTCCTCGGAACGGTGGAAGGCGGAACCCGGATACACGAAGGGCACCGCGATGTCACGCGATGCCCTCGTGGAACGTGAAGCCTTGAACAGGCCTATTTCTTCACGGCAGCCGCAACCTCGGCGGCGAAGTCGCTCGTTTCGCGCTCGATGCCCTCGCCGAGAGCGAAACGGGTATAGCCGGTGATCGTCGCCGGGGCGCCGATATCCTTCTCCGCTTCCTTGAGCGCCTGCGCGACCGTCAGGTCGGGATTGACCACGAAAGCCTGCTTGAGAAGCACGACTTCCTCGTAGAACTTGCGCATACGGCCCTCGACCATCTTCTCGATGATCGCTTCCGGCTTGCCGGAGGCACGCGCCTGCTCGGAGAAGATCGCCTTCTCGCGGGCGACCGCGGCCGGGTCGATCTCGGCTTCGGTCAGCGCCATCGGCGTCGTCGCCGCGACATGCATCGCGACCTGGCGGCCGAAGGCGCGCGCCTTCGCGGCATCCCCGGCCGTCTCGACGGCAACCAGCACGCCGATCTTGCCGAGATTGTCGGCGGCGGCGCTGTGGATATAGGTTGCCACGGCGCCGGACTTCACCGAAAGCTTTGCCGAGCGACGGAAGCCCATATTCTCGCCGATCGTGCCGACCGCGTCCTTGATCGTCTCGGTCACGTTCTTGCCGGTGCCGGGATAGGCGGCGTTCGCCACCGCTTCGCTCGACCCGTCGGTCGCAAGCGCCACCTGCGCCACATTGCGCACGATGTCCTGGAACGCTTCATTGCGCGCCACGAAGTCGGTCTCGGAATTTACCTCGACCACAACGGCCGAAAGGTCGTCCGCCGCGACGCCGATCAAACCCTCGGCAGCGGTGCGGCCGGCCTTCTTGTCGGCTTTGGCGATACCCTTCTTGCGCAGCCAGTCGACCGCTTCCTCCATATTGCCGCCGGTTTCGGTAAGGGCCGTCTTGCAATCCATCATGCCCGCGCCGGTCATGTCGCGGAGTTCTTTCACCTGTGCAGCGGAAATGCTCATCTTTGCCTCGTCATTCAAATGCGCAAAAGCGCCAGCCATTGTGGGGCGGGCGCCGATGCGACGGGAAATGTTCGGAGCGCGGCGGAACGCGCGCTCCCTCGAACCATGAAGCCGCGGAACCCCGATCAGGCGTTCGCGGAACCCTCGGCGCCCTCGCCGGAGGCCGCGGCCTTCGGTTCAGCCGATGCTTCTTCCAGAGCCGGCTCCACGGGAGCCTCTTCGGAAGCGCCGATATCGATACCGAGCGCACCCTGCTGGCGGGCGATGCCGTCGATCGCCGCCTTCGACACCAGATCGCAATAAAGCGAGATGGCACGCGCGGCGTCGTCATTGCCCGGCACGGCATAGTCGATCTTGTCCGGATCGCAGTTGGAATCGACGATCGCCACGACCGGGATGCCCAGACGCTTGGCTTCCTGGATCGCAATCGCTTCCTTGTTGGTGTCGATCACGAAGATCAGGTCCGGCGTCGAGCCCATGTCCTTGATGCCGCCGAGCGCGCGGTTCAGCTTGTCGCGCTCGCGATCGAGGGTAAGGCGTTCCTTCTTGGTGAAGCCCTGGGCTTCGCCAGCGAGCAATTCGTCAAGCTTGCGCAGGCGCTGGATGGAGTTGGAGATCGTCTTCCAGTTGGTGAGCATGCCGCCCAGCCAGCGTGAATTGACGTAATATTGCGCCGAGCGCTGCGCCGCATCGGCGACCAGTTCGGACGCCTGACGCTTGGTGCCGACGAACAGCACGCGGCCGCCGCCGGCGACCGTGTCGGATATGACCTTCAGCGCCTGGTGCAACATCGGCACCGTCTGTGAGAGGTCGATGATGTGAACATTGTTGCGGGCGCCGAAGATATAGGGCGCCATCTTCGGGTTCCAGCGGTGAGTCTGGTGGCCGAAGTGAACACCAGCTTCCAGAAGCTGGCGCATGCTGAAATCAGGCAGAGCCATTTAATCGTCCTTTCCGGTTCAAGCCTCCACGGATCCCGACGATTGGAATTTCCAGATCGCCACCGGCGGTCTCCGCCGGATTTCTCCCGGACGAAAACCATGATCCGTGTGTGGAATGAGCGCGCATATAGAGGCTTGGGAAAAGAAACGCAAGCCGTTGGCGCCGGCTGAAGTTCTGGCGTCCCGGCCCTTCTACGCCGCCACGCGACGCCGCTTCGCGATGTAGGGCAGCGCGAACATGTACAGCCCGGTGAACAGCAACAGGAAGAGCGGCAGGAGCGGCGAATAAGCCACCCATTTCGGCGGTTCCCCGAGCCCCATGGCGACGAAGTTCCCAATGACGGTCGCCGTAAAGACGATTGCAAGCCAGCGGTGGATCTGGCGAATCCAGTTGTTCCAGTTCAACGCATCCTCCTCGGATCGAGATTGTACCGATGATTGGGCGGAACGCGGCCGAACGGGGTAAACCGCCCGGCGGTGCCCTCAATCCATCCGCCCGAGCACCTGCTCCAGATTTGCGAGGAACTGCTGCCACCCGTGCCTGGCGCCGCCATAGGCCTGCTTCTGGTCCGGCCGGAAGCCCTTCTGCTCCATGCGCAACCGCGTGCCGGCATTCGTCGGCGCAAGCGTAAAGGTCACGATGCTCCGCAGATCGTATGCAGCATCCTCGTGCTTGAAATTCCAGGTGTATGCCAGCGTCCTGTTCTGCTCGACCGTCAGGACTTCACAGTCGAGAACGCCGCCCCACTCTCCGCTGAGATTGAAATTGTGGCCGACGACAGGCTCGAAGTCGTTCTTCATGAGCCATTCCTCGATCAGGTGCGGTTGCGTAAGCGCGCGCCAGACCTTTTCCGGCGGGAAGGCGATCTCCCGTTCGACGACGAGGGAAAGCCTTTCGGACGACATTTCATTCATTGGTCCATCCTTTTGAGCAGGTCTTCAAGCTTGTCGAACCGGCCTTGCCAGAAATCCGCCATCTGGCTCGACCAGGCGACCAGCGGCGCCAGGGCACCGGGCTGAGGACTGTAGTGCGTCTGACGCCCTTCATGACGGTCGCGCACCAGTCCGGCCTGCTTGAGAACCGCCAGATGTTTCGAGACGGCCGGCTGCGAGATACCGGCCTCGGCAGTCATTGCCCCGACGGTCTGTTCTCCTCCGCGACAAAGTCGTTCGAAGATGCCCCGGCGGGTCGGATCGGCAAGCGCCCTGAAGAGCGTATCGTGAGTGTCGGTCATTCTGTATCGATAAATAAATGGTTATATGTAAACGTATAACCGTACGGATATATATCCGTCAAGAGCTCATCGCTTCCTGGAAATCGGACTCGGATTCCGCGCGGCGACCTACTGCCTGCACTTGTCCTGATGCGGGTCGAACACGGCGAGATTGACCAGCCTGCCCTTCACGGAGAAGTCGCCGTAGTCCATCCGGAGATCGCGCGTGATGCCGTTGCCGTGCAGCTTGAGCGAGATGGTGTAAGTCGGCAGCATGCCCGTCCCTTTGTCGCCGCTCGTATCGAAATAGGCGATCGTCACCGGCCAATAAGGGTCGTTTTTCAAACTACCGAGAGCGGCATATTCCGGATCGTCCGGTTTCGTTTTCGTCTGCTTGCCGACGACGACGGTCGTGGTCATCACACGATCGGCATCATCCGACCCGTCGAACAGGCTGGTTTCGTAAAAATGCTCTCCCTGCTCGGCCTTGCCGAGCAGTTCGACAAGATGCTGGGTCGGAAACCAGGTGTCCCGCAGCGTCAAATCGGCTTTCTGCGGCTTGGTCAGCTTGACCGTGATACCGTTCGGGCCGCGTATGGCCGTGCCCTTCACTTCCTTGTCCAGATCCTGGTCGACCAGCGACTTCGTCACGAAGCTGAACATCTTGCCGGCACCTTCCTCGAAGGTGGTCGTTTGCTGGTCGGTGAGCCTGGACGTTTCCTCGGTATTGATGCGCGTAACGTAGCGGAAATTCGTGGTGTAGCCTTCGCAGGATGAGCCGCTGAACTCATAGACCATACGGCCGCTCAGGCTGGTGATTCCCGACTTGTCGGTCGCTTTGTCGAGCGCGAGGTCGTAGATCGCCCGGTGCGACGCGAGGAACCGGGCGGAAGCCTGCTGTGCGCCGAACGCACCAAACACGGCGACTGCGATCAGGAATTGGCGAACGACGCCCATACAGGAACTCCGGTGCTGCGGCCCCAGCCGTGAATTTTCGCGAGGCTCGGAAAAAGTCGTGGCGGAAGCGAGGCGGAAAAGATAGGCCTCACGCAA
>JBDZVC010000170.1:0-1769 GCA_040255475.1 Phyllobacteriaceae bacterium
AAACGGCCAGTTGGAAAGCCAGCGGCCGTTGGTGTCGATGATGCAGGGCAGATTGGCGAGGTCCTGCGGCCTCGACGGCGTGCCATATTTGGCGATGACCTCCGGCGAAGCGCAGAGACAGATCGAAAACGGCGCCAGCTTGCGCGCGATGAGCGACGAGTTCTCCAGCCTTGTGATGCGGATGGCGAGATCGAACCCCTCCTCCACCAGGTCGACGAAGCGGTCGTCCAGACGGATTTCGAGCACGATATCGGGGTGGTCGCGGGCAAAATCGATCATCGACTGGCCGATCTGGGCATCCGCGAAAGTGCGTGGCGCCGACAGCTTGATTCGGCCTCTCACATCGCCCGCTGATTCGCGCACCGTTTCCTGCAGGCTGTCGATCTCGCGGATGATCTCCGACGCGCGGCCGAAATAGGTATGGCCGGCTTCGGTCAGCGAAAATTGCCGCGTGGTACGGTTGAGAAGCAGCGCGCCGAGTTCGTCCTCAAGCTCGCGCACATATTTCGACAGAAGGGCCTTGGAGCGGCCGATCTTGCGCGCGGCAGCCGAGAAACCCTCGGCCTCGACCACCTCGATGAAGGCACGCATGCGTGTCAGCGTATCCATGGATCCGAACCTTTTCCGCCCGCCGCAGAGCGTCCACGGAACACACGCATCGTTCAATTCCGCGGGACGATAAAACTTCTATCGTTCAGCCACGGATTTTTTTCAACCGCGCTCGAATTTTCATTGATTGGACATGATTTTGTCCTTATATCGCGCCTGCCCAAAGTCGCACGTGCCTGTGGGTGTCCGTCGAGCCTCGATATGGCGAGGAGTTCGACAAGGTACCTGGAACTAACCCCTCCAGTCGGTCTCGCGGCCAACCGCAAGAACCGAGGACACCTTGAAGCAACGACGGTGCGGGCCTTTCTGGTGTCTGCCGGTCGTCCATAGGCCGGGGTTACTGAAGAGGCACACCTTCATTGCCGGCAGTGCGGAGCGGGTTCTCCAATCCAAAGCTGAGGCAGACAAAGCGAGCGGTCGCCGCAAGGCGTTTGCTCATCGCCGCGTATCTCGCGTCACATGGTTCCGGGACCTCCACCGGCCGGGCCATGAGATTCGGGGAACGCCCTTTGTCCACCGCGGAACGTCCAGGGCCGAGCGCCCGGCACTCCGCAGCTTGCTCGGCGGGCTCCTGCGGCCCGCGCAATGGAGAGACCGATGGCAACCCAGCGCATCATGGATTTTCTTGCCACCCGACGACCGAATGGCCCCTGCCTCGTGGTCGATCTCGATGTGGTCGCCGATAATTACCGCGCCTTCGAGAAGGCGCTGCCTCAGTCGCGCATCTTCTATGCGGTGAAGGCCAATCCCGCGCCCGAAATCCTGCGCCTCCTGGCCTCGCTCGGCTCGTCCTTCGACACTGCTTCGGTCGCCGAGATCGAGATGGCGATGGATGCCGGCGCACCGGCCTCCCGCATCTCCTTCGGCAACACGATCAAGAAGGAACGCGACATTGCCCGCGCCTTCGAACTCGGCATCCGGCTTTTCGCCATCGACTGCGTCGAGGAAGTGGAGAAGGTCGCACGCGCCGCGCCGGGCTCTCGCGTTTTCTGCCGCGTCCTAACCGATGGCGAGGGCGCCGAATGGCCGCTGTCGCGCAAGTTCGGCTGCGTGCCGGCGATGGCGATCAATGTATTGCGCAAGGCCAAGGGGCTCGGCCTCGATGCCTATGGCGTGTCGTTCCATGTCGGCTCGCAGCAGACCGATCTCGACGCCTGGGA
>JBDZVC010000170.1:1869-8647 GCA_040255475.1 Phyllobacteriaceae bacterium
CCTATGGCGTGTCGTTCCATGTCGGCTCGCAGCAGACCGATCTCGACGCCTGGGATCGCGCGCTGGGCGACGCCAAGCACGTCTTCGCCGCGCTTGCCGATGAAGGCATCGTGCTGAAGATGGTCAACATGGGCGGCGGCTTCCCGACCCGCTACCTGAAGGATGTCCCGGCAGCCAAGGCCTATGGCGAGGCGATCTTCGCCGCACTCAGCCGCCATTTCGGCAACCGTATCCCGGAAACCATCATCGAGCCGGGCCGCGGCATGGTCGGCAATGCAGGCGTCATCAAGTCGGAAGTCGTGCTGATCTCGAAGAAATCCGAGGCGGACGAATTGCGCTGGGTCTATCTCGACATCGGCAAGTTCGGCGGTCTCGCCGAGACGATGGACGAGGCGATCCGCTATCCGATCGTGACCGCGCGCGACCACGACCGGAAGGCGCCTTGCGTGCTTGCAGGGCCGACCTGCGATTCGGCCGACGTGATGTACGAGAAGACACCCTACCCGCTGCCCCTCTCGCTCACCATCGGCGACGAGGTGCTGATCGAGGGGACGGGTGCCTACACGACCACCTACGCCTCGATCGCCTTCAACGGCTTCGAACCTCTCCGATCCTACGTGATCTGACGGGGCGCCCCAAGGGCCACCTCGTCGGATCACCCGGCTGCCGGTGTATTCGCCGGCTGCCGGTTCGCTTGTGGAACGAATTTCTGCTCGTGAAGGACCGCGGAAATGGAAGCTCAGGAAAACATCGTCGGATTCCGGCAATCGCTTTTGGTTTCCCCCGAAACCGCCGCCGACATCCCGGCGCGCGACGCGCTGCTCGACCGTGCCATGGGTCCGCGCTGGCGCAAGAAATCATCGGAAAAGCTGCGCAAGGGCCGCATCCCTTCCGAAGGGCTGGCGCTGATCGCGCGCGATGCCTCCGGCAGCGTGATCGGGACGGTGAGGCTCTGGGATGTCGCAGCCGGCGCCGACAGGCGGCGCGCGCTGCTGCTCGGCCCCCTCGCCGTGGAGCCGACGCTGAAAAGCGCCGGCATCGGCTCGGAGCTGATGCGAGAAGCCGTGGCGGAAGCGGCGCGCCTCGGCCATACGGCAATCATCCTTGTTGGCGACGCGCCCTATTACGGACGCTTCGGCTTTTCCGCCGAAAAAACCGGCATGCTCGCCATGCCCGGCCCCTACGAGAAGCATCGTCTGCTGGCGCTGGAACTGGTGCCCGGTGCGCTCGATGAGGCGCACGGCGTCATCCGGCCGACGGGGCGCAAGATAAAGCGGGCGCGGATCGCGCACGCGGTTTGAGCCAAGCCCTTCTCCGATCTTGGGGAGAAGGGCTCTCTCACTCACAAAACCTGACTGAGTGCCATGGCGACGGACATGTCTCCGTCGACCTTGAGCTTGCCCTGCATGAAGGCGGAGGTCGGGTTGAGTTCTCCGGCAATCATGGATTCCAGGTCATCCTTCGCCAGCGTGATCGTGCAGTCCGCCGGCGCGTCGATAGTGGAAACGGTAGCGCCGTCAATGACGATGATGCCGTCGGCCCCGCAATCGAACTTCACCGATTTCGTGAAGCCCGAGCCTTCCACCTTGGCCCGCATCTTCTCGGCGATCGCATCCATGCTCATCCTGTTTTCCTTGCTTGCTGGCCGCACCGGCCGGGCCTCGTGAAAATCCTCTTCGAACCTAGATATCCGAGGACGCCATGGCAAGCGAAGGGCGCGGAACGGAACGCATAAGGGCCGCCCCTGCCCTGCGGCAGAAGCGGCCCTGAAACCCGCCCGACAGAAGAAATTACGACTTCTTCTGGTCCTTGTCGGTCTTCTTCTTCATGGCCTTGGTAGCGACGTGCTTCTTCGCGGTCTTGGCGCTGGCATGCTTCTTGTGTGCCTTGTGCTTCTTGACCATCGGCTTCGCCGGGGTCGTCGCGGTCGTCGTCGAAGCGGCCGTGGTGCTGGCGGCCGAAGCGGCGGTCACAGAGAAGGGAGCTGCGAATGCGAGCGCTACTGCCAGCGAGAGCGCGGAGATGAGAGCTTTGTTCATGGTCGTGATTTCCTTTTTCATGCGGAACCGGATGATGGGTCGGCCGGTCATTCGTCGATCGGCTTGACCCCGAGCAGCTTCAGTGCGGTGGCGTAAGTCCTGATGCCCTGCGCCTGGGATTTGCCGGCGCAAAACTTCTCGGCCTTCTTCCTGAGTACCCGTGCCTGGGAGGTCCGCTTGCCCCTGGCATGCTGGATGATTGCGCGGTCGAGCTGTTGCTGGAGGGCGTCGCAGCGTTCGATGCGCGTTATCGGAGCTTTCTTCACGGTATGTCCGGCAGCCATGGCGGAAGTCCCTATGGCTGCAAGAACAATCGCGATTGATGCAACGAAACGGCGCATCGGTTCCTCGTCGCCGGCTGACGCCGGCAGTTCGTCCGCTGCCAATCAGCAGCGATACGGTTCTACGCTTCGATCTTTTCCGGGTTTTTTCCCGATTGCAGAATTTTGTAGCCGGTTTGTTATGCCTTTTGTATCGCCTGACGACGAAGCGGCCGCCGACCGCGATCCCTCGCGATCAAAGCGGCCGCTCGCCATGGCCGTCGAGCCTGTCAGCTCTTTTTCGGCAGGGGCTTGTGGTGCACGACCTTGTGGTGATGATGATGCACCGGGTGCTTCACGACGTGATGATGCTTGGCCACATGGTGACGGTGATGCTTGACCACATGATGATGGTGATGGCGATGATGCTTGACCACCTTCTTCGTCGTCGTGGTCGTCGTCGTCGCCGCATCGGCACTGCCTGCGGCAAGTATCGGAGCGGAGAATGCGAGCGCTACGGCGAGGCCGATCGCGGACAGGAATTTCGTCTTCATGGAATGTGTTCCCTAGCGTGAATGACGCTGCATGAGTGCAGCGATCCTGATATGCCTTGTTTCTGTTTCCTCAATTTTTCCGCAATGCAGAGTTTTGTAGCGGCTGCGCATCGTTTAGGGTGGGAAATGCTTTCCGGATGTTGGCACGCGCCCGATGACACCCCTCCCCATCGGGTGGTATCCAGTCTCCAAATCCGTGCCGGCCTCGCTGCATGAAGACCGACGCCCATATCCTCATCGTCGATGACGACCGCGGAACGCGCGATCTCCTGCGCGAATTCTTCGAGCGGCATGGCCTCCATGTCTCCGTCGCCCGCGACGGCGAGGAGATGCAATCTATCCTCAAACGCTCCTCCATCGACCTTCTGGTCCTGGATGTCATGCTGCCGGGCAGGAGTGGCCTGGAGATTTGCCGCGATATCCGCGCACATTCGAAGATGCCTATCATCATGCTGACGGCGGTGACCGAGACGGTCGACCGCGTCGTCGGCCTTGAGATGGGGGCGGACGACTATGTGCCGAAGCCCTTCGATCCGCGCGAACTGCTCGCGAGGGTCCGCGCCGTCCTGCGCCGCCCGCCGATGGAGGGCACGTCGGAACGCTCGGAGCCGCGCACTTACCACTTCGCCGGATGGACGCTCGATTGCGCGCGCCGCCGGCTGATCGCGCCGGGCGATGTGCGTGTCGAACTGACGACGGCAGAGTTCAATTTGCTTCAGGCCCTTGTCAGGAGCGCGCAGCGCGTGCTCTCCCGCGAACAACTCATGGACCTTGCCGGCGGGGACGGCACGATGAGCTATGACCGCAGCGTCGACATCCTGGTCAGCCGGCTGCGCCGCAAGATGGAGGACGATCCGCGCGCGCCGAAGCTCATACTGACCGTGCGCGGAGGCGGTTACCAGTTCGTGCCGGACACGGTCGCGGAATGAAGCGCCTCTTTCCGCAGACACTGCCCGCCTGGATACTCCTCATCCTGATCGCCGGCCTGCTGGTGACGCAGGTGACGACCCTCTATTTCATCGTTGAGCAACGGCGGGCTTCCAACAATCTGCTCGAACTCTTCCGGTTGAGCGATCGCGCCTACTCCCTGGTCAAGCTCATGTATTCGGCGACGCCCGAGGATCGGGCGCAACTGGCCAAAGGCCTGACCAATCCGAACTACATTGTGAGCGTTTCCGATACGCCGTTCATCAAGAGCGCGATCCCCCCCGACGATGACCTTGCCGAGCTCGAAGACGTCGTCGTCAGCCGGCTGTCGAAGTTCGGCGTCCTCGAGGCACGTATCTATCGCAAATCGGCCGGCGCGGCCTCCTCCGGAGAAGCTCCGGACGAAAACTCGCCGGACGATATCGGCGAGATCGAGAAGGAATTCCTCAACCTCGCCAACGATATTTCCCAGAGTGACCGGCTGATCGCCTCCGTCGAGTTCAAGGACGGCCAATGGCTGAATTTCGTTATGCCGCTGACGCCGGTGGGACCATTGGTCTCCGAGGAAAACCTGCCGCTGCTCGGCGGGATGGCGGCGCTGGTCGTCATCATGACGATCTGGGCGCTTCGCCGGCTGACGGCGCCCTATCGGACGCTGGAAAGCGCCGTTCGCCGCATAGGTGAAGACCTGAAGAGCCCCCCCTTGCCTGAAGAGGGCAGCCGCGAATATCGCTCCGCCGCGCATGCGGTGAATACGATGCAGGCGCAGCTTCGCGAATATGTCGAGGATCGCGAACAACTCGCCGCCGCGCTGGCTCACGATCTGCGCACGCCACTGACGCGCATGAAACTCCGGCTGGAATTGCTGAAGGACGCCAGGAAGCGCAAGGCGCTCATGAACGACCTCGGTGATATAGAGGCGATCGCCCGTTCGGTGGTCGATTTCGCAACGCACGAGGTGAAGGACGAGGCCCCCGAGCGTATCGACTTCTGGTCGCTGGTCGATTCCATCGTCGACACCTACCCGCAGGTGCGTTTCGCAGCCGGCAGCGCCAAGGCGCGCGGCCTGATCTGCGTCGGGCGCCCGGTGGCGCTGCGCCGTTGCGTCACCAATCTCGTGGACAATGCCGTCACCTATGGCGAGCGGGCGCTGATCAGCCTGTCCGGAGACGAAAAGGAGATCCTGCTGGCGATAGAGGATGACGGGCCGGGAATTCCGGAGGAACGATTGGAACAGGTCTTCCGGCCGTTTACGCGCGTCGAGGGTTCACGCAACCGTCAGACGGGCGGCTTTGGTCTGGGCCTCACCATCGCCCGGACGATCGCACGCAGCCTCGGCGGCGAAATAAAGCTGGAGAACCGTGCAGGCGGCGGCCTCAGGACGGAACTGAGGATCCCGCGCGCCACTGGGGCCACGGAATCATAACGTCAGCCGCCTGACCATCCCTGCCGCGACTACCGTCCGTTCCGTTGCCGCTGGCTGCGGCCGCGCAGCCAGAAGACGATGAAGAATGCCGCCACGAAGAGCACCGCGATGGCAAACGCCATGACGGCCGAATAATTGCCGACCGCGCGCATCAACGGCGGCATGACGAACCATCCGCCGCCGAAGAAGATCAGGATGAGCGCGGCGGCGACCGCCGAATTGCGGTTGGCCCGATCCATCAAATGATCCAGCCGCCGTCGATAGGGATGGCGGTTCCGGTCGTGAAAGCCGATTCGTCCGACGCGAAATACGTTGCCAGCGCAGCGATCTCGGCCGGCTCGCCGACGCGCCCCATGGGCTGGCGGCCGACGAACATGTCGAGCGCCTTCTGCTTGCCGCCCATCGACTTGCCGAGTTCCTCGACACGCTCCTCCCAGGACGGCGAGCGGACCGTGCCGGGGCAGATAGCATTGCAGCGTATACCCTTCGAGACGAAATCCACGGCCACCGCCTTGGTCAGCCCGATTACCGCCGCCTTGGTCGCGCCGTAGGCATATCTGTTGGGCGCGCCCTTCAGCGAGGAAGCGCCCGACGACAGGTTGACGATGGAACCGGATTTGCCGGTTTCCGCCGCCCGCTTCAGCATGCCAGGCAGGAATGCATGGATCATCCGATGCATCGACTTGACGTTGAGGTCGAAGGAGAAGTCCCAGGCTTTCTCGTCGCATTCGAGCACGGTGCCGTGATGCACGTAGCCGGCGACGTTCACCAATATGTCGATCTCCCCGACCTTGGCCGCATAGGCCTCGACGGCGCGCGTCGAAAGCACGTTCAGCCTCGCCTTCTTGGCACGCGCAAGCCCGTCGAGCTTGGAGCGGTCCACGTCGGAGGCATAGACGGTCGCGCCCTCCGCGACGAACATCTCGGCGATCGCACGCCCGATCCCCTGCCCCGCGGCGGTCACTACCGCGATCTTACCCTTGAGCCTGCCTGCCATTCCTGCCTCGTCCTGATGTACTAGTGAAGATATTTGACCTGGGCCGCCTCATGCTGGTGCACGGAAAGGTCGGTGCACTCGCCGAATTCGGTTTCGATGGTGGCGTGGCCGATGCCGTGCTTCTCGGAAAGCCTTCGCTTCATGGCCACCACGACGCCGTGGGCGTCCGCGCCCTCTTTCAGGCACGCATGCAGCGTCGCGACATTGCGACTGCCGTCCAGCGACCAGACGTGGACATGGTGGATTTCGCGCACTTCGGGGAAATGCTTCGTCATGTCGGCGACGATCTCGTCGCGGTCCATGCTGTCGGGCGTGCCCTCCAGAAGGACGTGACCGGCATCCTTCACGAGCGACCATGCGGTCGACAGGATGAGCACGGCGACGAAGACCGAAAGGATCGGGTCGATCGGCATCCAGCCGGTCGCCATGATGACCAGCGCCGCCACGATCGCCGCCGCCGATCCGAGGAGATCGCCCAGAACGTGCAGGATCGCGCCGCGCATGTTGAGGCTGCCATGGTCGCCGCCGCGCAAAATGAGGAATCCGGCGATATTGACGATCAGCCCCGCGACCGC
>JBDZVC010000648.1:0-1702 GCA_040255475.1 Phyllobacteriaceae bacterium
GCTCTTCTGCGCGGGAAGACCGATCTCGGCGGCTATCTCGACATCGTGCTGGACTTCGCCTTCTACGGCGCAGTGCCGATGGGCTTCGTGCTCGCCGACCCGGCCGCGAATGCCGTTGCCGGCGCCGCGCTCATCCTGTCCTTCTATGTCAACGGCTCAAGCTTCCTTGCCTACGCCATCGTGGCGGAGCGCAGGCATCTGGAAACCGACACGCGCGGCTCCAAATCGCTCTATTTCACCACCGGCCTCGCCGAGGCGACCGAGACGATCGCCGCCTTCGCGCTCTCCTGCATCTTCCCCGGCTGGTTCCCTACCATCGCGTGCGTCTTCGCGGCGATGACGCTCTATACTGCGCTCGCCCGTATCGTACTCGCCGCACGAATGTTCCGGTAGGCCTATGCCGCCTTCGACAGCGCGTAGTCGATGTCGGCGAGCAGATCGTCCACATCCTCCAGCCCGACCGACAACCGAACCGTTCCTGGATTGATGCCAAGTTCGGCACGGGCTTCTTCGGTGAGGTTCTTGTGCGTGGTGGTCGCCGGATGGGTGATGAGGCTCTTGGCGTCGCCGAGATTGTTGGAGATGCGGACAATCTCCAGCGCGTTCTGGAAGGCAAAAGCCCCCTGCTTGCCGCCCTTCACGTCGATGCACAGGAGGGTCGAGCCGCCTTTCATCTGCTTCTTGACGATATCGGCCTGCGGATGATCGGCGCGCCCGGGATAGATCAGACGCTCGACCCTGGCATGGCCGGCGAGGAAATCGGCGATGCGTCCGGCGCTCTCCGTCTGCTGACGCACGCGAAGCGGCAGCGTCTCCAGACCCTTGAGCAGCGTCCATGCGTTGAACGGCGACAGCGACGGACCGGTATGGCGGAAATAATCGTGCAGGTTTCTGTCGATCCATTCCTTGTCGGAAAGCACGATGCCGCCGAGGCAACGCCCCTGCCCGTCTATATGCTTGGTGGCGGAATAGACGACGACATGGGCGCCGAGTTCGAGCGGCTTCTGCTGCATCGGCGTCGCGAAAACATTGTCGACCACGAGCCGCGCGCCGATCGAATCCGCAAGCTTCGCCACCGCGGCGATGTCGGCTACTTCAAGCGTCGGGTTCGTCGGGCTCTCGAGAAAAAAGAGTTTCGTGTTCGGCCTCACCGCCTTTTCCCATGCCGACAGGTCGGTGCCGTCGACCAGGGTGGATTCGACGCCATATGCCGGCATCTGCTTCTCGATGATCCAGCGGCAGGAGCCGAAGAGCGCACGGGCCGCGACGACATGGTCGCCGGCCTTCACCGAACAGAGCAGCGCCGTCGCCACGGCCGCCATACCAGATGCGGTGGCGCGGGCCTCTTCCGCCCCTTCCAGCGCGCACATGCGCTTTTCGAACATGTCGACAGTGGGATTGGCGTAGCGGGAGTAGATGAACCCTTCCGCCTCACCCTTGAAGCGCGCCTCGGCGGCTTCCGCAGTGTCATAGACGAAGCCCTGTGTCAGATAGATCGCCTCGGAGGTCTCGCCGAAACCCGATCGGAGCGTGCCGCCATGCACCAGTTTCGTCTGCGGCTTCCAGTTCGCTCCATCCGTCATCGGGACATCCTCAAAACAAAAAACCGGCCCGCGAATTCAAGTCGCGTACCGGTCCGAAATCGGTCCTTTAGCGACTTGTTTAACGTGGCTGCAAGCCGACCGGCCAAATCACCACGGGA
>JBDZVC010000171.1:0-8633 GCA_040255475.1 Phyllobacteriaceae bacterium
AGGCGGAGTGACGGGTGCGGCAATGCCTGTGTTGCAACGCGGCGAGGGTTAGCGCACGAGGCGGAGCGGCGCAAGTAAAAGCTTGGCGAAATCGGGGCGACAAAAGACCTCTGAAGGATAGTCCAGCACGAACCATGGGTGAGGCAGATATGGCCCCCGGAACCTCTGGCAAGCGCCCGCGTTGTGCGGCATGTTTCCCGTTTCCGTTGGAAAACCGCGCATAATGGCCAAAGCTGGCGGGATCGACCGTCTTCCCCCCGCTCATGAAGGAGTGCTGAATGGCGCCGCGCCCCGCCTGGAAAGGCTATCTGAAACTCTCGCTGGTGACCTGCGCGGTGGAGCTGACCAACGCGACCACACAAAGCGAGAAAGTCCATTTCCGCATCATCAACCGCGCTACCGGCAACACGGTGAAGCGGCAATATGTCGATTCCGCCACCGGCAAGCCGGTGAAGGACGAAGACGAGGTGAAGGGCTACGAGACCGGCGACAATGAATATCTCCTCATCGAGGAGGACGAGATCGACGCGGTGGAAATCGAATCCTCCCATACGCTCAATCTCGAAGGCTTCGTGTCAAAGGCCGATATCGAACAGGTCTATCTCGACACGCCCTACTATCTGACGCCGGCCGACGAAGTCTCCGAGGAAGCGTTCGCCGTCATCCGCGACGCGATGAGAGACAAGAAGATGTCTGGGCTCGCCCGCATCGTGCTCTATCGCCGCGAACGGCCGGTGATCATCGAGCCGCTCGACCGGGGCATGCTCCTAACCACGCTCCGCTACGAAAAGACGGTGCGCAAGGCGGACGACGTCTTCGACGGGCTGAAACCCGTCAAGATCGACAAGGACATGATCGAACTCGCCTCCGACATTATCGACCGCAAGAAGATGAAATTCGATCCCTCGAAATTCGAGGACAAGTACGAGGATGCGCTGATCGACGTGATCGAGGCCAAGAAGAAAGGCAGGAAGCCGCCGACCGCCAAGCCGTCAGCCCGGCCTTCCAATGTCGTCAATCTCTTCGATGCGCTGAAGAAGAGCCTCGCCGAGGAAGGCGGCGGCAAGGCATCGACCGCGAAGGCCGGCAATCCGAAGAAACGTAAATCGGCGTAGCGCTCCATGGCGGGACTCCAGGAATACCAGCGTAAGCGCGACTTCAAGAAGACGACCGAGCCTTCCGGCAAGGGAAACGCGCGCAAATCCAAGGGTCCGGGCGGGCTCTACGTCATCCAAAAGCATGCCGCGACCCGCCTGCACTACGATTTCCGCCTCGAGCACAACGGCGTGTTGTGGAGTTGGGCAGTGACTCGCGGCCCGAGCCTCGACCCTTCCGAGAAGCGTCTTGCCGTCCATGTCGAGGACCATCCGCTCGACTATGGCGATTTCGAAGGCACGATCCCCAAGGGAGAATATGGCGGCGGTTCCGTCATCGTCTGGGACAATGGCGAATGGATTCCGGAAGGCGATCCCGAAGCGGGGATGAAAAAGGGCCATCTCGACTTCGAACTGAAAGGCAACAAGCTCAATGGCCGCTGGCATCTGGTCAGGCTGAAGCCGCGCCGCGGCGAGAAGCGCGACAACTGGCTGCTGATAAAATCAGACGATTCGGCGGCCCGCAGAAGCGGCGACATTCTGGAGGATGCGCCGCAATCGGTGAAATCCGGCTTAACGATTGACGAGATCGGCAAGAACGGGAAGGCGGATGTCTGGCATTCCGATAAGCCGGCCGGTGGCGGAAGCTTCGCAAAAAGGAGCCCGGCCAAGAAGATTCGGCGTGCCGGCAAGCAGGCCAGGATGCCCGATTTCGTGCCGCCCTGCCTCGCCACCCTTCAAAGCGCGCCGCCGGCCGGTGGCGAATGGCTGCACGAGGTGAAGTTCGACGGCTACCGCATCCAGGCGCATCTCTCCGACGGCGGGCCGAAGCTCCTCACGCGCAAGGGCCTCGACTGGAGCGACCGTTTCGGCAAGCCGATCGCCGATGCCCTTGCCTCGCTCGATTGCGAAAATGCGATCCTCGACGGCGAGATCGTCGTTCTCGCCGACAATGGCATCAGTTCCTTCTCCGCGCTTCAGGCGGCCCTGTCCGGCCGGCAAACGGAAAAGTTTATCTACTACGTTTTCGACCTGCTCTATCTCGATGGCACGGACGTTTCGGGTGAACCGCTGGCGGACCGCAAGGAAAGGCTGCGCGACCTGCTCAAGCCCCTAGGAGAACAGGGGCCGGTGCGCTACAGCGAGCACTTCACCGAACCGGGCAAGACGATGCTCGCGCATGCCTGCCGCATGGGGCTGGAAGGCGTGGTCTCCAAACGCGCCGATGCGGCCTATCATTCGGGGCGCGGGCACGACTGGATCAAGTCCAAGTGCACGCAGCGGCAGGAGTTCGTCATCGCCGGCTATCTTCCGTCGGAAAAGACCGGGCGCGGCCTGCGCTCGCTGATCGTGGGCTACAATGAGGGCGGTGAATTGAAGAGTGCCGGCCATGTCGGCACGGGCTTCTCCGCGAAAGTGAGAGACGACCTGAAGAAAAAGCTCGACCGGTTGAAACGCAAGACTTCGCCGCTGACCGGGCCGGGTTCCAGGGAAAAAGGTGCGATCTGGGTCGATCCCGACCTCGTCGCGGAAGTCGAGTTCCGCTCATGGACGGCCGATCGTATATTGCGCCACGCCTCCTTCCAGGGGCTGCGCGAGGATAAGCCGGCCGAGGATGTGGTCCAGGAAGAGCCGGAAGACACCGCCGACAACAGCGCGAAGGACGTAACGAATAAGGGCGCATCCAGGCGCGCCTCTGCAAAGAAGGGAGCCCGGACGAGCGTGACGCTGACCCATCCTGACAAGCTCTTGTGGCCGGAAGCCGGCATCACCAAGCAGGACCTGCTCGACTATTACGAGGGGGTCTGGCCGCTAATGGAGCAATTCGTCGTCAACCGGCCGCTGGCGCTGGTGCGCGCGCCGGACGGTGTCGGCGGCCCGCGTTTCTTCCAGAAGCACGCCTCGCCCGGCATGCACGAGAAAATCCTGCGCATGGCCGACCCGAAAGACGGCGAGGAACTCCTCTATATCGAGGATTTCCATGGGGTGGCAGCGCTCGTCCAGAACGGTGTCGTCGAAATCCATATCTGGGGCTCGAAGATCGATTCGATCGAGAAGCCCGACCAGATCATCTTCGATCTCGATCCTGACGAAGGGCTCGATATTGCCGATGTCCGCGAGGCGACGCAGGACGTGCATTCGCGGCTCGACGAGCTCGATATGCCTAACTTCGTCAAGACCTCGGGCGGCAAGGGTTTCCACGTCGTCGTGCCGCTCAGGCCGAAAGCGGACTGGGAGCGCGTGAAGACATTCGCGCACGATTTCGCCCGCGCCATGGAACAGGCTTCGCCCGAACGCTACACTGCGACGCTTTCGAAGAAGGCGCGCACGGGCCGCATCTTCATCGACTATCTGAGGAACGGGCGCGGCTCGACCACGGTCGTGCCCTATTCCTCGCGCGGCAAGCCGAACGCGACCCTGTCAATGCCGATCGACTGGAAGGCGCTGGACGGCAATATCGGACCGGGCGACTATACGATCGGCGACGCCGGCGGCCGCGCCAAGATCGAAAAGGCCGATATTTGGCGCGACTTCTTCAAAGGCGCCTACACGCTTCGCTGATCAAACCACGTCGAAAAAAAATCTCGAAAAAAATTGTCGGATGCCGGAACCAATTCTGCCGTCATCGATTAACGAGCAAGGACGATGGCGGACGGTTCCCCCCCCAAAAAACCTTGCCCGCCCTGGCAACCGTCATCGTCCCCCTCTTCCTCCAGGACCAGCCTTTCTTATCCCCATCCCCCAGGGCATGGGTATTCTGCCCTTGCATGAGGGGAGTTCCTTGCATAGCAGTTCCGGCAACAAAGACGCCGGCCACGGCGCAGGCAGGAGAGTTGAAGAATGGCGAACAGGTCCGGCGTGCCCGAAGGCGCGGTATTCAAGGCAAACGGCCTGGAATGGGATGTCATCGACACCGGCATGCCCTCGCCCGATGCGCCGACCTTGGTGCTCCTGCCAGGTACCCTCGGCACCGCTGGTATTTTTCAGGCGCAGATCGACGGCTTGCGCGATATCGCGCGCGTGATCGCCGTCACCTACCCGATCGAACGCAATCTCGGCCGAATGATCGACAGCCTCCTCACATTGCTGGACGAGCTGGGGGTCGACACGTTCCATGTCCTCGGCTCGTCCCTTGGCGGTTTCCTCGCGCAATGGCTGGCAGACCGGGCGCCGGACCGGATCGAAACGCTCTTCATCGGCAATTCGCTGGTCGATCCGGTTCCCTCGCGAAAACGCCTGCCGCCGCTCGATACGATGGAAGCGATGAGCGGCGAGCAGCACAAGGAACTCATCGTGAAATCGGTCGCGGGCTGGGAGGAGCCGGACCCCGCCTTCGCCGATCTGAAGAAAAAACTTCTGGAAAGCGCCGAGACGATCGGCGGCGAAGGCCTGAAGGCGCGGGTCATGGCGTTGCAGAATTCCGAAACGATACCACCGCTGGCCGTTGCGCCCGAGCGTATCGTCATCATCGAATCGGAAGACGACCCGCTGATCGGCCCGGAAATGCGGCGGGCTCTGGAAGAGCGCTATCCGGGCGCCACGGTCAAGCGGTTCCGCGTCGGCGGCCACTATCCCTTCATAACGCGGCCGGACGAATACAACGCCATTATCCGCGAACGGCTGCTTGAGGCGGCCTGAACTATCCTCGCGCCCATGGCATGAGCTTTCGCTGCAGCCACTGAAGCCCGTATGTGAGCACTACGCCGAGGATCATGACCACGACCAGCCCCGCATACATCTTCTCGGGGTTCAGTACTTCCCAATAGTAGAACGTCATGTAGCCGACGCCCTGCTTGGCGCGCAGGAACTCGACCGAGATGATGACGATCAGCGCGGTGCCAAGCGCCAGCCGCAATCCGGCGAAGATGACCGGCAGCGCCGCCGGAATGATGACGTGCCGGTAGAGCGACAAGCCGCGCGCGCCGTAATTGCGGCCGGCCATGACGAACACCGGATCGATGTCGCGCACGCCGGCCATCGTGTTGATGGTCATGAGGAAGAAAACGGACAGCGCCACCACCGCGATCTTCGGGCCTTCGCCGAAGGGATCCGCGAACATCAGCATGACGATCGGGAAGATCGCGATCTTCGGCAGCACGTAAATGGCGGAAAGCGTGGTGTCGAGCATGAGTCTGACCGTCTGGTTGATGCCCATGATCACGCCGAGCAGGATGCCGGGGATCGCGCCGATGACGAAGCCGGCGGCTACACGTCCGAGCGTCGCCCAGACGTGGCTCTCGGCAAACAAGCTCCAGACGCCGGCCCAGCCGTCGCTCTCGAACTTCGAAGGGATCAGCCAGGGGCGGCCAAGCAGGCTGGTTTCGGAAAAGCGATCGAAATGAACCGTCACGTCCCAAAGGGCGGCGGCGATGCGGGTCGGCTGCGGGAACCACATCGGGTTCAGGATACCGGCGTCGACAATCCATTGCCACGCGACAAGCGCCAGCACCGGAAAGCCGAAGGCGAGGATGCGCTCATAGAGCTTCCGACGCTTCGGAGGCACGTCGCGGCCGATCCGCTCGGCCGCCAGCACGACCAGCAGGAAATCACCGAAAAGTGCCATCCACCAGAGCGGTGCCCATAGCCCGGCGAGATAGAGGACCCCATTCCAGATGAGACAGACGCCGACAAGGAGCGCGAGCATTGCCGGAAGCGGAAGTCCTGCCGCATGCGGCTTGCCCACGGAAGCATCCGCGATCGGCGCTCCGTCGGCCGCGCGCGGCCGTTCGGCTGGTGCGCTCACGATTGCATCTCCATCGCCCGCGTCACTTCGCGCCCGAGCTGCTCCCAGATCGCGCCGCGCAGTTCCGCGAATTCGGATGTGTTCAGCGTTTCCACGGTGCGCGGCCGCTGGATGCCAATATGGAACGTGGTGAGCAGCCGGCCGGGATGCGCCGTCATCAGGATCACCCGGTCGCCGAGAAGGATCGCCTCGTCGAGGCTGTGCGTGATGTAGACGACGGTCTTGCGCGTCTCTTCCCAGATACGCAGCAGTTCGTCCTGCAGGACGATCCGCGTCTGCGCGTCGAGCGCGCCGAGCGGTTCGTCCATCAGGAGCACTTCGGGGTCGTTGGCGAGCGCGCGGATGATGGATACGCGCTGCTTCATGCCGCCGGAAATCTGGTGCGGGTAGTAGTCGGCGAATTTGCGCAGGCCAACACGCTCCAGCCAGTAGCGCGCAACTTCCAGCCTTTCGGCCTTGCCTACCCCGCGCATCTGAAGGCCGAATGCGACGTTCTCGATGACTGTCTTCCATGGGAAGACGGCATATTCCTGGAAGACGACGCTGTTCAGCGGCTTCTTCGGATCACTGCCGGGCCGGATCTGGATGGTGCCGGAACTGTGTGTATCGAGGCCGGCGAGCATCCTGAGATAGGTGGACTTGCCGCAGCCGGACGGACCGACGATGCAGACGAATTCGCCATCGGCGACATCGAGGCTGAAATCGTCCACCGCCACCATCGGGCCGGCGACGGTGTCATAAACCTTGATGACATTGCGTGTAACGATACGGGGCGCCGTTGCCGGCGCCCGCGCATTGGTTTCGGTCATGGGAACAGCCCCGGTCCTGCCGGAGAAGGACCCGGCGCCGCCCGGCCGGATCCTCCGCCGAGCGCCATCAGTTCTTCGCTTTTCCGAGATCGGCGAGCGCCTTGTCGACAAACTGCGTGTCGACCACCTTCTTCAGGTTGATTGGCGTATCGTAGTCGGTACGGCCGTTCTCGCGGTGTACGCGCTCGACATCGGCGAGGCCCTTGACCGGAATCTCCATGTCCGGGTCGTAGACAGACGGCGTGGCCTTCTTAAGCGCTTCTTCCGTGGTCGCGGTATATTTCATGTAGGCGTCGATATTCTCCTTGGAGAGATAGTCTTTACCCTGCATCATCCGAGCGGCTTCCGTCAGCGCCAGCACGAAGCGCTCGGCTACTTCCGGCCGCTCCTTGATGAACTTGCCCGAGCCGACGAAGGCGACCGTCATCAAGCCCGGCGTCAGGTCAGTCGCCAATACCTTTGCAGACCCGGTTTCCACCGCCTGATCGGAATAGGGCGTGCCCGCGATCGCGGCATCGACGGAGCCGGACTGCAGCGCCGCCGGGATATCGGGATTGCCGATATTGACCAGTTCAACATCGCGGATAGTCAGCTTGGCGCGCTCCAGCGCCTTCGCCGCCAGATATTCGCCGCCGCTGCCGGGACCGCCGGCAACCGCCAGCTTCTTGCCCTTGAGATCGGCGATATCCTTCACCTTGTCGGCCGACTTGGTCGCGACGAGAAGCGCGGTCGGGCTGTCCTTCAGCGGCTCGAGCCCGCCCGGCGCGATGACGCGGATATCGAGGCCCCGGTTCCAGCTATTCCACAGCGAGGTGACGATGGCGATGCCGCCGACATCGACGCTGCCCTGAGACAGGAATGCGATGGCCTCGGTGCCCGACTTGACCTTTTCGAGATCGACATCGAGCCCGTATTTCTTGAACAGGCCCCTGCCCTCCGCGACATACATCGTGGCGAACTTCATGATCGGCACATAGGCGACCTTGACCTTCTGCGGCGGGTCGAGCGGCGCCGGCGTTTCAGCGGCCGCCCCGGTCACCCCGGCGGCCAGAAAGAGCGTGCCGACCAGCGCGGCCGCCCATGTTTTCAATTTTCCATCCCAAGCCATTATGTTCTCCCTTGGTGTATTCGCGGCGCGGCCGCGAAGGTTCCTCCCAACGACGCTTCGGTCCGGAGCGTCACCCGCAATCTGTAGGAGAAGCGCCCTATCCGGTCAGGCGGTCCGGCGCAACCTAAAACCGCGGGACAACACCTCTTCAGGCATCGCCGTAAACCAGCCTGTCCTGCCGTGCGCGAAGCTCGGCGATCTTCGATCCGGCCGGCGGCGCGGCATTGGCACGTGTGATGAGTTCGCCCTTCCGGATCGGCTGCAAGACGGTGCCGCCCTGCAGGAGCCCGCAGGGAATGGCGCCGGCGGCGCGCGCTTCCTCCGCCTTCATGATCCAGGCTCGGTAGGTGTGCTCGCCGACCAGGCCCAGATGCTCGCCAGGCGCGAGGTCCTTCTTGGCGACGGCGCAAACATCGGCAACGGGCTTTGACAGCGGCACCATGTCGGCCTTGCCGTGGAGAACGACGCGTGCGCAAGTGAGCGGCACTTCGAGCGAGGTCAGATGATAGGGGCGGTGGAAGGTGAAATACGGCCCCTTGCCGAGCTTCAGGTCCTCCATCCGCTCCGAAAGGCGCGGATGCGACATGTCGGCGACGACGAAGACGCCGGGCGCAACGCCCTTGCCGACCGTGTAGTCGACACAGCCCGCACGCGACAGCACGCCGCCGTCCTTTTCAGGGACCAGAGTAGTCGAAAGTTCTTCCAGCGAAGCGGCAGGGCCGTGCATGCCGGAGCAATCCGGGACGAGGCCGGTCGCATTGGCGATCGCCGCCATCTCGACCATGGTCTTGGAGCCGTCGACGAATTCCACCAGCATGCGCACATTCATGTTCCGCCGCGCCGCCTCCTCGGCATACTCCTCCGGCACGGCGTCGAAG
>JBDZVC010000649.1:0-1699 GCA_040255475.1 Phyllobacteriaceae bacterium
CCGATTCCGTGCTGCCGCGCTGGCGCGACCTGATCCAGTACCGCTGGACGGTGCTTCGCTCCGGCCTGATCGGCGTATTTACGGGCCTGCTGCCCGGAGTGGGCGAAGACGCGGGCGCCTGGGTATCCTATGCCGCGGCCAAGGCCGTGAGCAAGGAAAGGGAGAAATTCGGCAAAGGTTCAATTGACGGGCTGATGGCCGCCGAAACCGGCGACATGTCGTCCGTACCGGGGCACCTTGTCCCCGTCCTGTCGCTCGGCGTGCCCGGGTCGGCGCCGTCGGCGGTGTTGATGGCCGCCATGATCATCCATGGCGTGCAGCCGGGACCGATGTTGATCGTGGAGCACCCGCAATTTATCTATCACGTGGTCGCCATGACGACGCTGGCGTCGTTCGCTATCCTGCTTTTCGGCCTGTTCGGCGTGCGCCCCATGCTGCAGGTGCTGAAAGTCCCGCGCAACATCCTGATGCCGATCGTCTTCCTGCTGTGCGCGGTCGGCGCATTTGCCGTCGCGTCGCGCCTGTTCGACATCTATGTGATGGTGGCCATCGGTGTCGGTGCCTATTTCCTGCGCCGGCGCGGCTATGAGATGGCGCCGCTGGTGCTGGGGCTGGTGTTGGGTCCGTTGCTGGACAAGAGCCTGCGTCGTGGTCTGGTACTTTCCGACGGCAGCCTGGTGCCGTTCTTCACGCGACCGATCTCGCTGGTCCTCGCGACCATCACCATTTTCATGTTCCTGCTTTACGTGCCGCAGTTCCGCCGCGCCGTCGCCGGGGTAGGAAAAACCATCGCTCGCGGCGCGCGAAGCGCTTTGGGCAGGTCCGGCATCTGAGGCGCGGTTTGTTTGAATGAAGATTGCGCTTTGCAATGAGGTCCTGCGGCCAATGTCCTTCGAAGAGCAGTGCAGCCTGGCTGCGCGGCTCGGCTATGACGCACTCGAGGTCGCGCCCTTCACCCTTAAAGACGACCCGCTCCAGATCGGCGATGCCGAGGCGAAAGAGTATGCACGCATCGCGCACGATCATGGCCTGACCATTTCCGGCCTGCACTGGCTGCTGGTCGCGCCGGAGGGGCTTTCCATCGTCAGTGCCGACGCCGCGCAGCGAGAACGGACCGTCCGCGTCATGGAACGCATGGTGGAACTGTGCGCCGTGCTCGGCGGCCGTTATCTGGTACATGGCTCGCCGAAGCAGAGATCCGTACCGGAAGGTTCGAGCGCGGGCGAGGCCTGGGAGCGTGCACGCGACTGCCTGGCGCAGGCCGCCCGGCGGGCCGAGGTCTGCGGGCTGGTCTATTGCCTTGAGCCGCTGTCGCCGCGCGAGACCGATTTCGTCAATACCGTCGAGGACGCGGTTCGCATGGTGGCCGAGATCGGCTCGCCCGGCCTGAAAACCATGATCGACTGCAGCGCCGCCGGACAGGCCGAGCGCGTTTCCGTGCCCGACCTGATCGAGCGCTGGGTTCCGACCGGCCATATCGCGCATGTCCAGGTGAACGACCCCAACCGGCGCGGGCCGGGGCAGGGCGAGATGCGGTTCGGTCCGATCCTGCGCAGCCTGCTCACCATGCAGAGGCAGGGCCGCTACAACGGCATCGTGGCGGTCGAGCCTTTCGACTACGTGCCGGACGGGCCGGGCTGTGCGGCGTATTCCATCGGCTACCTGCGCGGTATCCTGCAGGAGATCGAAAGTGACGAAT
>JBDZVC010000172.1:0-8594 GCA_040255475.1 Phyllobacteriaceae bacterium
CGCACGGCTTCACCATGGACGAGAACGGCCGCAAGATGTCGAAATCGCTCGGCAATACGGTCGTGCCGCAAGACGTCATGAAGCAGTCCGGCGCGGATATCCTGCGCCTGTGGGTGATGACCACCGACTATTGGGAAGACCAGCGCCTCGGCAGGAATATCCTGCAGACCAACATCGACGCCTACCGCAAGCTCAGGAACACCATTCGCTGGATGCTCGGCACGCTCACCCATGACGACGGCGAGAGCGTGCCGCTAGAGGAGATACCCGAACTCGAGCGGCTGATGCTCCATCGGCTGTCCGAACTCGACCAGGTGGTGCGCAAGGGCTACGACGCGTTCGACTTCAAGCGCATCACCCGCGCGTTGCTCGATTTCATGGTGGTCGAGCTTTCCGCCTTTTATTTCGACGTCCGCAAGGACGCGCTTTACTGCGACGCACCGTCGAGCACGCGTCGCAAGGCTTCCGTCGAGGTCGTGCGCCGCCTTTTCGACTGTTTGGTGAAATGGCTGGCGCCGATGCTGTCCTTCACCATGGAGGAGGCGTGGCTCGACCGGCATCCGGACGCTTCTTCCGTCCATCTGGAACAGTTCCCGGATATCCCGGCTGATTGGAAAAACGAGACCCTCGCTGCCAGATGGCGAAAGTTGCGTGACGTCCGCCGTGTGGTCACCGGTGCGCTGGAGATCGAACGCGCCGCGAAATCGATCGGCTCTTCTCTGGAAGCCGCGCCCATCCTGCATATCGCCGACGCCGAGCTGCGTTCGCTGGTGGAAAGCGCCGATATGGCAGAGATCTGCATCACCAGCACTGTCGAGGTGACGGGAACGCCCGCACCGGAAAGCGCCTTCTCTCTTGAAGACGTTCCAGGTGTGGCCGTCGAATTCCGTCGCGCGGAAGAACTGGGTCTCGTCAAATGCGCTCGCTCTTGGCGCTATACGGACGATGTCGGCTCCGATCCGATGTTCCCGGACGTTTCGGCGCGTGACGCGGCGGCGCTGAAGGAATTGCAGGCGCTTGGGCGATTGTGACATTTGCGCATCGTCCCTGTCGCGAACCGGCGCTCGGCCGAAGCGAATGCGTGGGCGGCGTCGGCTTGCCGTTGCCTGCGTGGGCCGGTTGCGTTACAAGCCGCCGAGGAGCGCCCTGCGCGGGCGCCTTGTTGTCGCCGGATTCACCGGTCAAATCGCGGGGCGTCGCGGGATGAATGTTCGGCGACAGGTGAGAGGCTGAAGAGCTTGGAACATATTCTTAGGTCCCGCTGGATCTCTTCGCGGCCTTTGCTGATCGTGGCTGCAGGCACGGCATGCCTGCTCGTGGCCGGTTGCACGGGCGCGCCGACCTATGGCACGGGAACGCCGGCCGACAAACAACTCCTCGATGACATGACCGGTATCATCACGCTCGGCCCGAAAGAGAAGCCGCGTGTCGACCATCGCCCACGCCCCCAGCTGGTGAGGCCGGCTACAAGCGAAGTAGCGGTGCTGCCGCCGCCGCAGGACGATCTAGCGACGTCTTCGAACCCGCAATGGCCTGAATCGCCTGAAGCCAAACGGCAGAGATTGCGCATGGAGGCGACGGCAAACCAGGGCGATTCGAGCTACGTCCCCGAGATCGAGGGAGCGACTTCTTCCGCACCGCAGGTTGGTGTTATCCGTACAAGGGGCGAGCTCGTCTATCTTACTGGCGGTGGTCCGGGTTACAGCCGCGACCAGAGCGCGGAATTCAAGCGTCGCATGGCGATCAACAAGCAAGGCAGCGAGACCGAACGTCGTTATCTGAGCGAGCCGCCGCTCACCTATCGGCAACCCGCCACGACCGCCCCTGCGGACGATCTCGGCAAGGATGAGTGGAAGAAGGAACGGGATAACAAGAAGGAAGCGCTGAAGGGTAAGAAAAGTAGCTTCCAACTCGGTGACCTCTGGCCCTTCTGACACGGCGAAGCCGTTACAGGTTCCGTTACAAGCGCCTCTCCCGGAAGAAGTCCTTCAGCAATCCGGCGGCTTCCTGCTCGCGAAACCCGGAATAGATTTCCGGCGCGTGATGGCAGGTCGGCTGGCCGAAGAATCGCGGGCCGTTGACAACCGCGCCGCCCTTCTCATCGGGGGTGCCGAAATAGAGACGCCGGATGCGCGCGAAGGAAATGGCGCCGGCGCACATGGCGCAAGGTTCCAGCGTGACGAAGAGATCGGCATCCGCGAGGCGTTCGGCCGCGAGCGTCGTACACGCTTCGCGGATCGCCAGCATCTCCGCATGCGCGGTGGGGTCGGCGAGTTCCCTTGTCCGGTTGCCTGCCCGCGCGATGATCTCACCGCCCAGTACGAGGACGGCTCCAACCGGCACCTCGCCTCGCGCTCCGGCCGCGCGTGCCTCTTCCAGCGCGATTTCCATGTGGCCTGTCTGTCGCACGCGCCTGCCTCGAATTCCTCTCGCAAGGGTCCAGCCCAACTGATAGTTACGCGACCGGAAAGGCCAACGCCACATGGACGATAAAGAGAAATCGAGGGAGCGGCTCCGCACGGAAGGCGCGAAGCGTCAGATCCCGCCCTCAGCCGGGGAAACAGGCGGTTCGGAACGGATCGCCAAGCGGCTCGCGCGCGCCGGTATTTCCTCGCGCCGCGAGGCTGAGGCGCTGATCGCCGACGGTCGTGTCCGCGTCAACGGCACGGTACTTTCCTCGCCAGCCTTCAACGTCGGGCCGCAGGACCGCATCGAGGTCGACGGAACGTCGATTCCGGCGATCGAGCGTACGCGGCTCTTCCTGTTCCACAAGCCGGCGGGCGTCGTGACGACCAATCGCGACCCGGAAGGCCGCAGGACCGTATTCGATTCCCTGCCGGCCGGCCTGCCGAGGCTGATGACGGTCGGCCGGCTCGACATCAATACGGAGGGGCTTCTGCTCCTCACCAACGATGGCGGGCTGGCGCGCGTTCTGGAATTGCCCACGACCGGCTGGCTCAGGCGCTACCGCGTTCGCGTGCACGGCAAGGTCGAGCCGGAGGCGCTCGCCTCGCTTAGCGAGGGCATTGCGGTGGACGGCGTTTTCTATGGCGCGGTGGAGGCTGCACTCGACCGCGAGCAAGGCTCCAACGCTTGGCTGACGATCGGTTTGAGGGAAGGCAAGAACCGCGAAGTGAAGAACATTTTGGGCGCGCTCGGTCTCGAAGTGACACGCCTGATCCGCGTCTCCTACGGTCCCTTCCAGCTTGGCGAACTGGGCGAGGGGGAGGTGCTGGAACTGAAGGGCCGCCTGCTGCGCGACCAGTTGGGCGATCGCCTGATCGCCGAGGCCGGTGCCGATTTCGAGGCGCAGGTCGCGAAGCCTTTTCCGAACCGGCCGGTGCGCGCCGGCGAGGAGCCGAAGGCAAAGCCGAAGCGAAGCCCCGCGCCGCGCATCGAGGAAGGCGGGCTGATCCGCAACCGCAAGCGGGCACGCGAGCAGCAGCGGGAAGTTGCGCTCGATCGCCTGCAGACCGCACGGCCGCCTCGCTTCGAGAAAAAGCGCCCGGAGGACAAAGGACGCTTCCAGGACAAAGATCGCTCCGAAGACAAGAAGCGGGACACGCCCGTCCGGGCACGAGCCTCGAATGTCTGGATGGCTCCCGGCGCGCGCCCGATCGGCAAGAAGAAGGCAGAGGAAACGCCCGCGTCTCGCCCTTCCGGCGATCGGCCTGCGCGTTCCGCCAACCACCGGCCCGATCGTCGTCCGACAGCTGACAGGAAAGCGGACGAGCGGCGCGACCGGCCGCGGCCGCCAGGAGAAGAAGGCCGGGCGGCCGGACCCGGCAACAAGCCGGAACGCAAATGGCCAGCGGGAAAGTCCGGCAGCGGCCGGCCGGCCGGCAAGCCCGGGGGAAACAAGCCGGGCAGCAACAGGCCAAACATGACTCGGAGAGAAGGAAGCAGCCCCGACGGCGCCAAGCGTGGGCTTGGAAGGTCCGGAGGCGGGTCCCGAGGCGGTGCCGGAGGTGGTTTTGGTGGCCGTCCCGCGCCACGCGGTGGCCCCCGCCGGCCGCCGAAGAAAAGCTGATGCGGATCGTCGGTGGCGAATTTCGCGGCCGGTCGCTCGCCACACCCCGGTCGAGCGCCATCCGCCCGACCACGGACCGCACGCGCGAGGCTGTCTTCAACGTGCTCGCGCACCGCTTTGCGGGCCGGCTGGAGGGCGCGCGCGTGCTCGACCTTTTCGCCGGCACCGGTGCGCTCGGGCTGGAGGCATTGTCGCGCGGCGCGTCTTTCTGTCTTTTCGTGGAAGAGTCCGCCGAAGGACGCGGCCTGATCCGCGAAAATGTCGAGACCTTCGGGTTTCAAGGCCGTACGAAGATATTCCGCCGCGATGCGACAAGGCTCGGCGAGGTGGGTACGATGCAGCCATTCGACCTGCTTCTTGCCGACCCTCCTTACGGCAAAGGCTTTGGCGGCAGTGCCCTCGAGGCGGCGCGCGCCGGCGGCTGGCTGAGAAAGGGCGCGCTCTGCGTCGTCGAGGAGGCGGCTGGCGCGCCCTTCGAGACGGGACCGGGCTTCGCTCCCCTCGACGACCGCGAATATGGCGATACGATCATCCGGTTTCTGGAAGCCGCCTGATTGGCGCCCCGATCTTCCTTATGACGGATAATTCACTTTCGGTGCGCGCTTCGGCCCGATAGGTTCGCGGCACGAATTTCAGGGAAGGCTTGATGACCGACGATATGGTTTCCATGCGATGGCTCGGCCGCGCGATTATTTCTCTGGCACTCACAGTCGTGCTTGCGACGGCATCGATGTCCGCCTTCGCAAAGTCTCCGGAGGAATCCGCCCATATCTCGGATTTCACGCTGGAAAACGGGCTGGAGGTGGTGGTTATCCCCGACCATCGCGCGCCCGTCGTCACCCACATGATCTGGTACAAGGCCGGAAGCGCCGACGAGGTCGCCGGCAAATCCGGCATCGCCCATTTCTTTGAACACCTGATGTTCAAGGGCACGAAGAACCATCCGCCCGGCGAATTCTCGCAAAAGGTGGCGGAGATCGGCGGTCAGGAGAATGCCTTCACCTCCTACGACTACACCGCCTTCTACCAGCAGGTGGCGCCGTCCGCGCTCGAAACGATGATGCGCTACGAGGCCGACCGCATGCGCAACCTCACCCTGACGGATGCCGTCATCGGTCCGGAGCGCGACGTCATCCTGGAGGAACGGCGCATGCGCATCGACAATAATCCCGGCGCGGTGCTCGATGAGGAGGTCAACGCCACGCTCTACCAGAACAGCCCCTATCGCTATCCGGTGATCGGCTGGAAACAGGAGATCGAGAAGCTCAATCGGGCGGATGCGGTTGCCTTCTACAATCATTTCTACGAGCCCAACAACGCGGTCGTCGTGGTAGCGGGCGACGTCGATGCCGCCACCGTCCGCAAATATGCCGAGGAAACCTACGGCAAGGTTCCACGCGGCGCCGACCTGCCGCCACGCAACCGTCCGCAGGAGCCCGAACAGAACACCAGGCGCACGGTCACGCTGAACGATCCGCGCGTCACCGTGCCGAGCTTCACCAAGAAATGGGTGGTGCCCTCCTATCGGAGCGCCGAACCGGGCGTCGCCGAATCACTCGACCTCCTTGCCGAGATCCTTGGCGGCGGGGTGCGCAGCCGGCTCTATCAGGACCTGATCGTGGAGAAGGGCATCGCCGCTTCGGCGGGCGCCTACTATCAGGGCACCGCGATCGACCCGTCCAGCTTCGGCGTCTACGCCTCGCCGCTTGGCAGCGCTAAACTGGCCGATGTAGAGAAAGCGGTGGACGCCGAGATCGCGCGCATCGTCAAGGATGGCGTTTCCGGGGAGGAACTGGCCAAGGCCAAGAAGCGCTTCGTGCGCAGCATGATCTTCGCCCGCGACAACCAGGCCGGCATGGCGCGCCTTTATGGCGCCGCACTGACGACGGGCGAGACGGTCAAGGATGTCGAGGAATGGCCGGATCGCATCGAGGCCGTTACCGCCGAACAGGTCAAGGCGGCGGCGAAATATCTCGATCCGTCGCGTTCGGTGACCGGATATCTCCTGCCTCCAGAGCAGGAGGTGAACTGAAATGAGGACGCCGCCTGAAATGAACCTGCCGTCGATCCGTGCGACCGTCAGCGCCCGCTTCCTCGCGCTTGCGCTCGTCCTTTGCTGGCTGACGACGCTTGCCGGCCAGGCGAATGCCGAAGTCTCCATCCAGGAAGTGACGTCGCCGAAGGGCATCCACGCCTGGCTGGTCGAGGATTATTCGGTACCCGTCGTCACCATCCGCTTCGCCTTCGGCGGCGGCACGTCGCAGGATCCCGGCGGCAAGGAAGGCCTTGCCAACCTGATGACCGGCCTTTTCGACGAGGGTGCGGGCGATCTCGACAGCGATGCCTTCCAGGAGAAACTGGACGATGCCGGCGCGGAAATGCGCTTCGAGGCCAACCGTGACCGCATCTACGGCTCGATGCGCATGCTCGCCTCGGAAGAGGATGCGGCTTTCGGCCTTCTGAAACTTGCTGTCGAGAAGCCCCGTTTCGACCAGAAGCCGATCGACCGTATCCGCGCTCAGGTGATCTCGGGCATCCGTGGTTCGGAGAACGACCCCAATACGCAGGCAGGCATCGCCATGGCAAAGGCGCTCTACGGCGATCACCCCTATTCGAAACGCGCCGACGGCACGCCCGAAACCCTCGCCACGATTAGTTCGGACGATTTGAAAGCCTTCCACGGCCGCCAGTTCGCGCGCGACAATCTGACGGTCGCCGTCGTCGGAGCGATCGATGCCGAGGCGCTGAAGAAGGTGCTGGACGAGGTCTTCGGGGGTCTGCCGGAAAAAGCGGACCTGACGCCCGTTTCCGATATCAAGCCGAAGCTCGATCAGCGGATACAGATCGCCTACGACCTGCCGCAGACTTCGCTCCACCTCATCTATCCCGGCGTCAGGCGCAACGCACCCGATTTCTTCGCGGCCTATCTGATGAATCAGGTTCTCGGCGGCGGCACTTTCTCGTCCAGACTGTTCGAGGAAGTGCGCGAAAAGCGCGGCCTCGCCTACGGCGCGGGCTCCAATCTCATCGACCGCGAACATTCGACCGGGCTCGTCATCCAGACCGCGACGCGTTCGGACAAGGCTGAGGAGACCCTGAAGATCGTACGCGACGTGGTGAGGCAGATGGCGGAGAAGGGACCGACCGCCAAAGAGCTCGCCGAGGTGAAGAAATACGTGATCGGCGCCTTTGCCATCGGCAATCTCGATTCTTCGGCCGCTATCGCCCGGACGTTGGTCGACCTCCAGATCGACCATCTCGGCATCGACTACATCCAGACACGCGAGGCGAAGATCAACGCCGTCACCCTCGACGAGGTCAAGGCAGAGGCGAAGAAACTCCTCTCCGTCGAACCCGCGATCATGATCGTCGGGCCGAAATTCGATGATGCGGGGAAGAAATAGAGGGTACCCGCACCGCCCTCAGCTTGCGTCCGCCGTCATCTCGTCTTCGTCGCCCGCTTGCGGCTCGTTCTCGTTGGCGCTGTCGAGGCGCTTCGATTCGCGCGTTGGCTTGACCAGCGGTTCGGGCGTGACGGGGGTGCGGCGCATTTTGTCGAGGCCGCCGGTGATGCCCTCGACCGCCTGGATCTCCAGCCTCTCCTCGTCGCGCTTGCGCACATCCTGCGAGATTTCGTAGGCCTGCTCCTCGTCCGTGCCGAGAGCCTCGAGAGATCGCCGTCCGAACATCAGCGCAGATTCGAACGTTTCCCTGATCTCGTATTCGACGCCGCGGGCGCGCAGTTCCAGCGTGTGGGCCCGGTCGTAGGAGCGCACGAAAAGGCGGACGTCCGGGAACTCTGCCTGGATCAGTTCCACGATCCGGTCGGTGGTTTCGCGGTGGTTTGTGCAGACGGCGACGATCTTCGCCCGCCTTATGCCGGCCGCCTCCAGCACGTCCTTGCGCTGGCCGTCGCCGAAATAGATGCGGAAGCCGAATTTCTGCACCGAGCGGACCCGGTTCGCCGAATGGTCGATGATGGTCACGCTGCTGCCGCCGGAAAGAAGCATCTGCGAGGCAATCTGGCCGAAGCGCGAGAAGCCGATCATCAGAACGTCGGCGCCGCCGTCGAGGCCGGAGAAATCCTCGTCCATCTCCTCGCTTTGCGCGGGCAGCAGGAAGCGCTTGCCGATCAGCACCGAAACCGGGGTGAGCGCCATGGAGACCGTGACGATAGCGATGAGGAGCGAAGCCGTCGCGCCCGAAAAGATCGACGCTGACGCCGCCGCCGAGAAGAGCACGAAGCCGAACTCCCCGCCTTGCGGCAAGAGGAAGGCAGTGCGCACGGCATTGTCGTGTTCCGAGCCGAACAGGCGTGTGAGCGCATAGATGAGGGCGGCCTTGACGGCCATCAGCACCGGCACGGCGACCGCGATCACGATCCAGTTCTGGAAGATGACGTCGAGGTTCAGCGAGAGCCCGACCGCCATGAAGAAAAGCCCGAGCAGGATGCCGCGGAACGGCTCGATATCGGCTTCGAGTTCGTGCCGGTAGGAGGATTCCGCGAGCAGCACGCCGGCGATGAAGGCGCCCATGGCCATGGAGAGCCCGGCGAACTGCATGA
>JBDZVC010000173.1:0-8566 GCA_040255475.1 Phyllobacteriaceae bacterium
TCCTTGGGGATGATCATGTCGGTATCGACATTGACGATCGGCATGGGGGCCGCGACGCCGGTGATCTTCGTGAATTTTTCCATGATCCGGATTCCTGCAAATGTCGGTTCGTGCATTACAGGAAACGGAAGCCGGGGAAAAGGCTTTTGAGGCCCATAGTGGGGGCTATGAGCCGTCTTCCGCCAGCGCCTCCGCCTGGTGGCGATGGCCATGAATCTCGTAGCCGATGACGGTGACGGCCGGTGCGAGCGTGAGGATCACGAGGCAGACCGCCATCTCGACGCCGGAAAGCGCGGCGATGACGGCAAGCGCGACGACCGCGATCGTCGCGATCAGCAGCCAGATGTGGAACGGGTCGAAGCGGCGGACCAGATAGTAATAGAGCGCGTAGATCGAGCCGAGGAAGATCCCGACCGGTACGGCGAGGCAAAGCACGGTGGCGAGCGGGCCGATCTCAGCCTTGTGCTCGATGAAATAGGCGGCGACATGCAGGCCGGCGCCGGTGGCGACGATCGAGGCGACGGTCACCATCTGGCCATAGCCCCAGACGAAGGACCGTTCGCGGTGCGCGTGGAGCACCCGCCCCGAGGGCAGCATGTAGTAGACCCACCACATGCCGAAGGTGAGCCCCATGCCGGCGATCGCGACCAGCGCCGCGTCCATGCTCCAGCCCTCTTCCGCGACGGCGGCCGACAGCGTCGCGACCGTGCCGACCACCCCTTCGCCGAGCGCGATGATGGCGAACAGGCTGTAGCGCTCGGCGATATGGTGGGGGTGCCAGGGCGTGCCGCCCCCCTTGCGTTCCGCGATCATCGGTCCCGCCAGTTCGATAAGCAGGAGGACGACGCCCAGGGCAAAGGAAACGGAAAGCGAGAAATCGAAGAGAATCTGTGCCACCCAGCCGATCTGTGCGATCGAGACGGCGATCACATAGGTGAGGCAGGCATTACGGCGGGCCGGGTCCTGTCTCGCGGCGCGCAGCCATTGCGACAGAAGCGCGACGCGCATGATGACATAGCCCAGCACCACGACCGAATTGTCCAGATGCGCGCCATGCTCGATGGAAGCGAACAGGCGCGGCAGGCCGACCGCAAGCACGAGGACGCCGATCATCTGCACCATGGTGACGAGCCGGTAGATCCAGTCGTCCGTGTCGAAGGCGGAGGCGAACCAGGAGAAATTGATCCACGCCCAGCAGATGGCGAAGGAGGCGAAGCCGAAGCCGAGGATGGCGGCCATGTACTGACCCGCCGCCAGCGCATGAGCGAATTCGGAAGCGGCCTGCCCGAAAGCCATCACGAAAGTCAGATCGAACAGCAGCTCGAGCGGCGTGGCGACGCGATGCGCCTCATGCGGATCACGCCCTTCCATGCGGCGGATGTGATGGTGGAGGGTTTCGGAGCCGGGCGGCGTGCTCGTCATGCAATGCCTTTGTCTGCGGTCGTCATGCGACGATAGAGGAAGCGCATTCCGCGTCAAGCGAGGGAGTGCTCCCATAGGATCCCGACCGGCAAAGCTTGGCGAAAGACGCAAATTCGTTCATTGAAAGACGACCGGTCTTTCCGGTCGCAAAGGTAAGGGTCCATGCGGCTGCTGCTGGTGGAGGACAATCGCGAGCTCGCCGCCTGGCTGGGCAAGACGCTACGGCAGGCCAACTACGCCGTGGACATCGTCCATGACGGCGAGGAAGCCGAACACGCGCTGGCGGTCGGCGAGTATGCGCTTGTCATCCTCGATCTTTCATTGCCGAGGCGTGGCGGGCTCGAAGTGCTGCGCGACCTGCGCGCCGCCGGCAACCGCGTGCCCGTCATCGTCCTCACCGCCAATGCCAGCCTGGACGGCCGTGTCAGGGGTTTGAACGAAGGCGCGGACGACTACCTCGCCAAGCCCTTCCAGATCGAGGAACTGGAAGCGCGCATTCGCGCGCAGTTGCGTCGCGCCAACGACCGTTCCGCGCCCGTGGTGACCTGCGGGATGCTGGCCTTCGACACCAATACGCGGCTGTTCACCCTGGCCGGCGAACCGCTGGCGCTCACGCCCCGGGAGCATGCCGTGCTGGAACAACTCATGCTCAAGGCGGGCCGCACCATCAGCAAGGCCGCGCTTTCCGCCGCCGTTTATGATTTCGGCGCCGACGCCGACCCCAGCGCGATCGAGATCTATGTCCATCGCGTGCGCAAGAAGCTTGAAGGTACCGAGGTCAACATCGTCACGCTGCGTGGGCTCGGCTACCTTCTGCGCAATGAGGCCTAGGTCGGTCATGGCCGGAACGCGGCAGCCCGGAAGCCTTCGCCTGCATCTGCTGGCTTGGGTGGTGTTGCCGATGGCGGGGCTTGCCACCGTCAATCTGTGGACCAGCCACAGCAATGCGGTGGCGACAGCCGACCTTGTCACCGACCGGATGCTGGTCGGTTCCGCGCGCGCCATCGCCGAGCAGGTTGCGGTGATCGGCGGCGTGCTGGACGCTACCGTGCCGCCTGCCGCCATCGAGATGTTCGACACAGGCGACCGCGACAGCGTCTACTATCAGGTGGTGACGGCGCGGGGGCGGCTGCTGACGGGATATCCCGACCTGCCGACGGCACCGAGGAACGTCCATACCGGCATCGAGGCCGATTATCGCAAGGAAACGCTGCGGCTGCTGTCGCTCACCCATCCCATCGTGGGTGCAGGCGCGGATTCGCCGATCACGGTGACACTCGGCGTGACGCTTGCCGGCCATGCCGCGATGGTGCGGCGGCTGTGGGCAACGGCTTTCGCGCAGCAATTCGCCCTCGTCGCCCTCGCCGCCATTTTCGTATTGATCGGACTTCATCGCGGCTTGCGGCCGCTGCTTGCGCTGCGCGATGCGGTGCGGTTCCGTAACAAGGCCGATCTCGAACCGGTCTCGGTGCCTGGCGCGCAGAGCGAGATCCGGCCGCTGATCGAAGCCCTAAACGTCTATATGGAGCGCGTGCGGGCGCAAATGGCCGCGCAACGCCGCTTCATCGCCAATGCGGCCCACCAGTTGCGCACGCCGCTGGCGCTGCTTTCGACGCAAGCCGCCTATGCGCGCCGCGAGACCACGACCCAGGCGCGCGATGAAGCGCTCGTTGCATTGCAGGCGAGTGCCGGACGCCTTGCGAGGCTCGCCGGGCAATTGCTCACTCTGTCGCGGGCCGAACCGGGAAGCCGGCGGCCGCGCGCCGATCGTGTCGATCTGGCGGATGACGCGCGCCGCGTGCTGGAGGAATGCGCGCCGCTGGCGCTCGACCGGCGTATCGACCTCGGGCTGGAAGCCGACGAAGCCGTGCCGGTGATCGGCGACGGGACGATGCTGCGCGAGATGATCGTCAACCTCGTCGATAACGCGCTGCACTACACTCCGGCCGGCGGCCACGTCACCGTGGACGTGCGGGCGGTGGGCGATATGGCGGTGCTGACGGTCTCCGACGACGGACCGGGCATTCCCGCGGAAAAGCGCGAACAGGTGTTCGAACGCTTCTATCGTATCGATGGAACGGAAGGCGACGGCAGCGGGCTGGGATTGGCGATCGTGCGCGAGGTGGCCGAAAATACCGGCGGCCGCGTCGCCCTTTCGGACAACGCGGCCAATGGGGCAGCCAATGGGACGACAGGCGGATTGCTGGTCGAGGTCCGCCTGCCGCTCGCGCGAGACGAGCAAGGGCGCGGCTGATCAGGTCCCCTGCTCGTTGAAGGGCGCGGGGCGCCATTTCACCAGCCGGTTCTCGATCTGCGTGATGATGAACTCGACGACCAGCGCCATCACAGCCAGGATGATCATGGCCGAGAAGACGCCGTTGGCGTTGAAGGCGCCCTGGGCAGTGGAGATCAGCAGGCCCATGCCCTTCTTGGCGCCGAGGAACTCTCCCACCACCGCGCCGACCAGCGCGAAGCCGAAGGAGACGTGCAGGCTTGCCAGGATCCAGCTCATGGCAGAGGGGATGATGACGGTCCGCGTGATCTGGTAGGGCGAAGCGCCGAGGATCTGCGCATTGGCGATCATGGCGCGGTCGGCCTCGCGCACGCCCTGGAAGGCGTTGGCGAAGACGACGAAGAAGACCATGACGAACGCTAGCGCTACCTTCGAGGCCATGCCGAGCCCGAGCGCGATGATGAAGACCGAGCCGAGCACGACGCGCGGCACCGAATTGGCGATCTTGATGTAGATGGAGAAGACGTCGGCAAGCAGCCGGTTGCGGCCAAGGATGATGCCGGCGATCACCCCGCAGACCGCGCCGATCAAGAAGCCGATGAACGTCTCTTCCAGCGTCACGTAGATCTGCTCCCAGAGCGGTCCCTGCGAGGTGCCTTCCGTGATCCAGGACCAGGTCTGGTCCCAGATGCCGGAAGGGCTGGAGAAGAAGAAGGGATCGATGATGCCGGCCTCGGCGCCGATCTCCCATAGGCCGAGGAAGACGGCCAGGATCGCCAGCCTCAGCGCGATGACGAGCGCGTAGCGCCGGCGCGCGCGCGCCTTGGCGCTGAGTTCGGCCGAAGCGATCGCCGCCTCGCGCGAGGAGCCGGTGGTGTCGGAAGGAGAAACGGTAGCCATCACATGCCTCCTCAGTTGCCGGACGCGAGCGCACGGCGCTGGCCGATCTGGACTTCCTCGCGCAGATCGTTCCAGATGACGCGGGCGATCTCGACGAACTGCGCGTCGTAGCGGATGTCGGCCATGACGCGCGGGCGCGGCAGGTCGATCTGGTAGACGCTCTTGACCGTGCCCGGGCCTGCGGTCAGGACATAGACCTTGTCGGCCAGCGCGATCGCCTCCTCGAGGTCGTGCGTCACGAAGACGACGGACGATTTGAGGTCTGTCCAGAGCTTGAGCAATTCGTCCTGCATCAGGGTGCGCGTCTGGATGTCGAGCGCGCTGAATGGCTCGTCCATCAACAGGATCTTCGGCTGGTTGATGAAGGTCTGCGCCAGCGCCACACGCTTCCTCATGCCGCCCGAGAGCTGGTGCGGGTAATGCGTCTCGAAGCGGGCGAGGCCGACGCGTGCGATCCAGTCGCGGGCGCGCTGATAGGCTTCCCTTTTCGGCACGCCGCGATAGGTCGGTCCCGCCGCGACATTGTCGATGACGTTCCGCCACGGAAAGAGCGCGTCGGCCTGGAAGACGAAACCGATATCCGGGCTGATGCTCTCGACCGGCGTGCCCATGACGCGGACCGTGCCGGTGGTGGGCCTCAGAAGGCTGGTGACGAGGTTGAGCGTCGTCGATTTCCCGCAACCCGTCGGGCCGACCACGCAGGCGAACTCGCCCCGGGCCACCGTCATGGTGAAGTCGCGGAGCGCCGTCATCATGTGGCCGTCGGGCGTGGTGAAACGCAGGGTCACGTCGTCGATGGCGATCACTGCATCCTTGGCCAAGGCATCGGGCGCCACTTTCCGCGCTGCCGCTGTCTCAACATTCATGGGTCTCTCCCGTCATTTATCGCGAAAGCGATCTCCGGCGGGACAGGTCGCTTGCCTGTCCCGCAGCAGTGACGATCGCATGGCTTCCGCCTCTGGCTTTCGCCCCGGGGGCTTTCGCCTGTGTGGCTCGGACCCCGGCAGTTCCCGGCCAGGGTCCGACCAGGCTGCTCAGTTCGAGTTCAGCTTCTTGTTGGCGGCGTCGACGAATTCGGTTGTGTACGTCTTGGAAAGGTCGATCTTCTTGCCCTTGACGGTCTTCGAAAAGGTGGCCTGCACCTTCAGAACGGTCTCGGGTCCGTCGGCCGGCATGCGGCCGTCCGGCGTGAACATGGCCTTGCCGCCTGCGAGCCCCTGTACGTAAAGTGCCTTGTCGCCGGCGTAATAGTCCTTCGGCATCTTGTCGGCGATCTCCTCAGCCGAATGGGTGGCGATGTAGTGCATCGTCTTGACCATGGCGTTGGCGAGTTTCTGGAGTTCGTCCTTATGGGCGTCCACCCAGCTCGACTGAACGTAGAAGGATGCCGCCGGATAGGTTCCGCCGAGGGCTGCCGTCGTCTTCTCCGGCGTGCGCATATCGACCAGCACCTTGGCCTCGCCGGTTTTCAGGAGGCGGCTGATGGTCGGCTCGGTGGTCATGCCCGCCTGGATCTGGTTCTGCGTGATCGCGGCGATGAAGGTATTGCCCGCGCCGACCGGCAGGAGCGAATAGTCGCCGGGCTTCAACCCGTTGCGGACCGCGAGGTACTGCGTCAGGAAGTCGGTCGATGAGCCGAGGCCGGTCACGCCGAGCGTCTTGCCCTTGAAATCGGCCGGCGACTTGATCTCGGGATGTTTCGAGGAAACGAGTTCGACTTCGCCCGGCGCCTGGCTGAACTGCACGATGGATTCGATGTATTTCCCCTTCGACTGTAGGTCGATCGTATGGTCGTAGAAGCCGACGACACCCTGTACGGCGCCGGCGAGAAGCTCGTTCTCCGCCTCGACGCCGGCCCGCGTATTGAGAAGCTCGACATCCAGCCCCTCATCCTTGAAATAGCCGAGTTGCTTCGTGAGGACGACCGGCAGGTAGATCTGCTTTTCGATGCCGCCTACGATGATGGTGATCTTGTCGGCCGCGAGGGCACTCGTGGCGCCCATGGCGGCGCTTATGGCCAATGCCATGGTAGCTGCGCGCAAAATGTCTTTCGAAATGGAACGAGTCACCGGATTTCCTCCTGCTGGGCGGCGTGCCTGAGTTCGCCGCGTCTCCTCCTGCCGGCCTCGTCGGTCGGCGTACGGCTTGCAGCCGTGAAGGCATTAATACGCCGGCAAGCTTTCAACTCGCTTTCAGCGCCGGGATCGGAACAGGAATGGCACCCGGTCCCCATGCCGCCAGACGGCGGTACGGGCTTGAGGGATAAGAAATCCCCAGCGAAGGGAAACTGCGGTCGAACGTTTCACCCTGCCGGTTTGAACTACTTTCCGTGGGGGCCGCGGTTGAACCCCGTGGAGCCCTTCCCATCTCGATGCGGCCACGAAGGAGAAAAGATGATGAAATGTCCGATTGACAACGTCGAACTGGTGATCGCCGAACGCCAGGGCATCGAGATCGACTATTGCCCCAAATGTCGCGGCGTTTGGCTGGATCGCGGCGAGCTCGACAAGATCATCGAGCGTTCCGAGCAGCGCGCCCCAGGCAACTATCAGGACGATGGAGACCGCTATCGAGACAGGGACGAACGACGCCCTTACAAAAAGAAAAAGTCAATCCTGGGCGAGATTTTTGACTTTTGAACATGCGGAACAGGCAAGGTCAGCGCGGTCAGATCACGTTGAGTTCGCGGAAGGGTCGCCCGACGGCAATGCGGTCGTAGCCGAAGGCGGAGCAGTCGACGGTGCGATAAGCACCATGGACGACGAATTCCGCAATCGCGCGGCCCGCGGCCGGCGCTTGCTGCAGGCCGTGGCCGGAAAAGCCGTTGCAGAAGAGGAAATTCGGCATATCCGGATGCGGGCCGATGACGGCGTTCTGGTCGAGCGTATTATAGTCGTAATGGCCGGCCCAGGCGCGCGTCGCCTTGATCGCCTCGAAGGCGGGGATGCGAGCGGCCAGCGCCGGCCAGATCACCTCCTCGAAATAATGCCATTCCGGCTCGAAATCGGCGGGATCGGCGGCGGCGTCGGTTTCGTGCGGCTCGGCACCTCCGGTGATGTAGACCGACCCCTCCGGACGGACATAGATGCCGGACGGATCGACGATCAGCGGCATGTCGTCGAAGCTCTCGCGCGCCTCGAAGACGAAGACCGAGCGCTTGCGCGGCTCGACCGGCAGCGCAAGACCGGCGAGCGCGGCGATCCCACCCGCCTGCGGCCCGGCCGCGTTGATGACGACGCCCGTGTCGATCGTTGCGCCGCCGGCGAGCGTGACGCCGGTCGCCTTGCCGCCGGCCGTGCGGATGCCGACGACGCTGTCCTGGACGAAATCGATGTCGCGGTCTCTCAGCGCCTTGCGGAAAAGCGACAGAAGCGCGTGGGCGTCGAACCAGCCTTCGCCGCTCAGGCCATAGGCGCCGGCTGCGATGCCTTCCGCCGAGAGCCAGAGAAAGCGCCGCTGGAGCGCCGCTGCGTCTTCCAGCACGATATCGGCGCCCTCGGCCGCCTGCACCCGATGGTTTTCGCGAAGCACCGCCTCGCCGGCCGCGCTGGCGAGGATGAGATAGCCTTTCTCGCGGAAGCCGATATCGGCATCAGCCCCGAAGCGCGCCTTCAGGTCGCGGAAAAGGCCGAGCGTGAACTGCGACAGGCGGATGTTTTCGGCAATCGAGAATTGCTGGCGGATCGAGGCGCAGGAAAGCGTCGTCGCGGCATGGGCGAATTGCGGGTCGCGCTCGATCAGCGCGATGCTTCCGGCAAAGCCTTCCTCGCGCAGGAAATAGGCGATCGAACTACCGACGATCGCTCCGCCGATGATGACGATGTCCGTATGCGCCATGTCTTTGACCCGTCTCGTTCGGCGCGAGACAATCAGCTTCGCCGCACGCCCGCAAGAGCGGGGCTTGCCAGTCTTTGCGCCAGCGTCCATGAAGCGGATATGCCATCGAGCCTCCGCCTCCGCCGCTCCGTCCTTTACGTGCCCGCCACGAACGAAAAGGCGCTTGCCAAGCTG
>JBDZVC010000174.1:0-8555 GCA_040255475.1 Phyllobacteriaceae bacterium
ACACGTTCTCGCACGCGGCGAGCGCGAAGGCGCTGAAGGTAATCATCGAAGCCGCCGGAACGAACGATCCTGTAGAGAAGGTAACCGAGGAGCCGGCTCCAGCCAGGCCCGCCGACGAGTGGAGTCGCGATCTCGCGACACGCACGGGACTCAAACTTCATGTTCGCCCGACAAGTCCCCAGGATGAGGCGCTCCTCTCGGAATTCTTCAGCCATGTGACGCCTGAAGATCTGCATTTCCGATTCCTCGGCGGCATTCGGGAAGTCAGCCATGACCGCCTCATGGCCATGACGCAGGTCGATCACAAATCGATAGAGAACTTCCTTGCTTTCGTCGATGGCGGAAAAACCGTCGTGGCGTCGGCGATGGTCGCCTCCGACCCATCGATGACAAAGGCGGAAGTGGCGATCTCCGTTCGCGCCGACTACAAGCACAAGGGCGTGGCGTGGGAATTGCTGCGCCATGCCGCCCGCTTTGCAGCAGCCATGGGTGTCGGGGTTCTCGAATCGATCGAGAGCCGTGAGAACCACGAGGCCATCGAACTCGAACAGGAGCAGGGCTTCGTTGCGAGAACCTATGAGGACGACCCGACGCTAATGCTCGTCCGCAAGGAATTGCGCAGCTAACGCTTAGCGTTGCCCGCCAGTTGACTGCCGCCAGCCGGAACAGGCCTAGGTTGGCGGCGCGTTTCCCCTCTTGCGAGAAGGCGGCAGACCGCGTGCACATGCGGAAGATCAATGCGGGATCTGTTTCGCTGTGAAAGAAGCCACCAAGGCTCCAAAGGTTCCGACGCTCAGAATTTGACTCGTCACAGCTACATTGCATCTCGGGTCATCGGCCAAGGCAGACGGATCTCGGCCGGTCGACTAAACGTATTCTCGTCGATCTCCTGTAAAGGCGGATGCATTGTGGCATCCGCGTTCGCGCGTAGTCAGCCGACATCAAGCGTCGTCCGGCGCATCGCCAGCTACATGCAATGCAAAGAGCCGGCTGACCATGCATTCGGTGCCAGATCGCTAGTGAGACAGAAGCGCCGGCAGTCGTAGATCGTCCAGAACCGCCTTGGTGGCTCCGCCAAGAACGAACTCCCTGATCGCCGAGTGACCATAGCCGCCCATGACCAGCAGGCCCCCTCCAATCTTCCCAGCGAACTCCTGTAAGGTGACGCCAATGGGATTCCGACCCGTCTCAATCGTCCGGGCGCGCGCGGGCAGGGTTCTCTTCCGCAAGCCGTTGGCCAAGCGTTCCGCGATATCCTTGTTCTCCAACGGCTTCTCATCGGTAACGGTCACGACGGTCACTTCCGAAGCGCGGGCCAGAAACGGTCCGGCATCGGCAACCGCACGCGCTGACGCCCGACTGGCGTCCCAGGCGATTACGACATGATCGAGGGAACCGATCTGTCGATCCAGTGGAAGCAATAGCGTAGGGCGGCCTGAGCCGAACAAGACCGCTTCGGCGGTTGTGCGCGTCGTTGTGTTGTCGGTCTCACACCCGACTATCGGTATGTCGTAGTACCGCGCTTCGGCGGCGGCTGCTTCGGCAAGGAATGCGGGGCCCTTTCTTAGTAGGTTTGTGGTGACGATGACCGACCGCTTCATGGCTTCGGATTTTATGCTTGCCAGGAGTCGGTCCCCGTCCCGACGACTCTGTTCTTCGGCGTCTCGGACCAACTTGGGCACATCGAGCAAGAGCCGTGAGAACGCGTGCGAGATGTCTGGAATGTCGACGTTGAAAACCGCCGCGTGAAGATCGGCGCCCAGGGAGGCAGTAACAGCCACGGCTCCGACGGCGATATTTTCCGAGGGGGCGTCAGGATAGGTCACAATAGGGACGAAAACGCGCTGTTTCATCGTGATCCCTCAGCTTCGTTGCTGAAATCTAGAAGACCCCCTTCGTCGAGCCTTGATATGGCGCAAATTCCTGCACTTTTGGAAATCACGACCAGAATGCGAGGGAGTAGCCCCTGTTGTGGGTGCTGCCGCCGATGCCTGGGCGGCGGCTCCCCGGTTCTCGGTATCCAGGAAGGGAGCACTTTGGAGGAGAGGTCGGCGTGATGCGCTATTCCAGCTTCGTGCCGCAGCCCGGCTCGTATCTTGTCTGCTGCAATCAGCCTGGCCATTACAAATGGGTATGTACGCGCATCTAAATGTCAGCCACATGTCCTGAGGGCAGACAGCTACGAGTTTGAAAAGCGATTTCTGGAGTTTTGCGCGGTCCACTTGGTGGCGGAACACTCGCCGCAAGACGTCATGCCACAGAACCCAGACGAATGCGATCGGTCCGATCTCGACGCCGATAACAATCTGCATCATATCCTTAGCATACATAGACGGTCCCGGCTGCGAGCGCGATCGGCGCGCTTGACCGAGCCTTGCAACGACGGCGACGGTCATGAGCATGACAATCAGGTTGGCCCGCCGAGGCCGGCGCGCGCGGCCCACATTTCCGGCTGGCTATCCGTCAATCCATGTGCCTCGGTAACGACCGAGGACGCGATCATCTAAACGCCCAGCAAACCGATCCCGAGAATCATAGAGCTCGTCAGATGTAGGCGCGCAGGCGATACCTCAGATCGCTTCTACCGCCTTCGCCAGAAGATCGCGGACGTGCCCTGCGACGACTTCGAGTTCGGCGTTTTCGATCGCCTGCATCGACGCCACCGGATCGATGGCGCTAACTTCAACGCCGCCCTCGAGCTCGCGCAGGATGACGTTGCAGGGCAGCATCGCACCCACGCGAGGCTCGATCCCTATGGCCTGATACGCCATCTTCGGGTTGCAGGCGCCAAGGATGCGATAGGCGGACATCTCGACATCGAGCTTCTTCTTCATCGTCGCCTTCACGTCGATCTCGGTCAAGACGCCGAAACCATGATCCGCCAGTGCTTTTCGTGCGCGGGCGTCAACGTCGTCGATACCGGCGTCGGAGATCATTCGATCGATCGTGTAGGTCATCAGGAGGTCCTTTCTCCTATTTCCGAAGATACTTGATCAGCGCTGCTATGGCCAAAAGCGCAAGCACAAGGACCAGCAGGCCGAAGAACCAGCCAAACCCCATCCCGAAACCCATTCCGTGCCAGTTCATCGTGTCAGTCTCCTATGTTCTTGTTGCCAGGGCTCGCCGTGTGACCAACCCTTGAAACAACGGTGGGCAGGACAGCACTACACAGGGTCGGTGTCGGGATGTCGTCGCGCTCTTGTCAGTCTTCCGACACTTGAGATCAGTTCGAAGAGCGGACACTGGATGCCGCCCGACAAGTATCGGAACGTCTTCTGGCAATAGCCCATCCGCTTCCGCCAGAACACGTTCTTTGAAATTAGTCCTCCTAGCTGCGGCTGGGGTCTTCAGCTATTTGGATTCGCTAGCTACAGGTGACCGCGATCACCGATAGCAGGCGGCTGCTTCCCCAAAACCGTCCGTCCGCGTGGCGTTCGCATAGGCGATTCAGGCATCCTGGACGTTGATCTGGATCAAAGGACACTGGAACCGAGGCCGGGCTAGGTAGCGTGTAACAGCAACGAAGGCGATTTTGCCTTCTGATTCTCTCCGCGATAACCGGAAACGCGGTTAACGCTTGATCTGCGCGCGGTCGTCTTTGCCACACTTTGTGCAATTCCAAAAAATTGGCGGAGACCGAGGGGCCAATGAAGCTGATGATCTTTGACAATCTGCCCTCGCTATTTACTAAGGACCCGATACTTGGGGAGCGCAATGTTCGGTTGTATGGGGCGGCTGATCGCGGCGTTGGGAAGCCACAATGTCGACGTTTATGAATGGTCACAGGTCGGCAGAGCGTGCCGGGTGGTCGTCACCGGGCGTGAAGACGGTCGAGGACCGGATATCGATCGTCTGAGGCGAAGACTCTGAAACGAGCGGTCTTCATGAACCGAGCGCGCGCCACGTTCACAAACACACTTTCGCGTGAAGACGGTGCCATTGCCCATTGATCTCGGATTGAACACTCATGCGAGCTTGGCTAGATCCTCATTTCTCGGATAAGCTTAGACGGTCACGATGATCGATGTCAGCGGGAGATTGGACGAACGCCTGGGCCGGATTCATGCCAGGCAGCGTCTTGGGATCGAAGATGATCATGAAGCTCAGGTCTTCGGCCAAGGCCTGAACTTTTTTCACTTGGAGAACTGGTATTCGATCCATGCGATGATCCGCAACGGGCTGCGGCTCGCGGGCCTGTATGGGCGCGGCCGCCGCAATGCCGCACGCGTACAGCTTCGAGTCAACAATCTAGTTTTCGCGTCTCTACCGCGCGGATTTGAAGGTTTTCGGATCCTGCACCTTAGCGACCTTCATACAGACATGAGCCAAGCTGCGATGGATCGTGTGATCGAACTCGTCTCTGATCTCGATTATCACATCTGCGTCCTGACCGGCGACTTCCGAGCAAGAACCTTTGGCCCGTTCGACGCTGCCTTGGAAGGCGTCGCCCGCGTGCGTGCCACCCTCAAGGGACCGATATACGGCGTGCTTGGCAATCATGACACGGTTCGGATGGTTCCGGCATTGGAAGATCTGGGCGTCCGCATGCTGCTGAACGAATTCGAACCGATCGAACGAGGCAGCGAGCGCATCTACCTTGCCGGGATAGATGACGCGCATTTCTTCAGGGTCGACAATATCGAGAAGGCGGTAGCCGATGTGCCGGCCAATGCATTTTCGATACTGCTTTCGCATACGCCCGAGATTTATCGCCAAGCGGCCCACGCCGGGATCGACTTACTGCTGGCAGGACACACTCACGGCGGCCAGATCTGTCTGCCGGGAGGTATTCCTATCACGTTGGATTCAAATCTCCCACGAGCGATGGGTGCAGGCGCCTGGAAATACCATGAGATGATCGGCTACACTTCAGTGGGTGCGGGCTCGAGCGTGGTCGCCGTGCGGTTTAATTGTGCTCCTGAGGTCACACTCCACATTCTCGCAGGCAACGATCTAGTAAGGCCTGTCTCGAATGCGGAGGATATAGAGGATTCGGGAGACCGCGAGTTCTCCAGCCCAAAAGACGCCGACACCGATTAGGATGTCCAATACAGAAAGTCCCACGAGGCTCTTGACGGTCAGGAGAGGCAGCAGGGATTCTGGAACCTGATCCAAGCCTGGCGCCTCGGCACTTGGGGCCAGACCCAGGCGACGCTTGAAGAAGCTGGCCAACATATCGCCCGCCATAGCGTTCAAACCGATAAGCGCCCCTATCCCAGTGCCGAGCCCCGCAAGATAGCCGCCGATCGCAGAACCGACAATTGCGAGAATGACGCCGCGAAAGGTCTTTGAGCGGCCCAAGAGGGGTCGTCCATCGAAGAACAACCATCCACCATCAACGGGCCATGCGAGCCATTTGCCAAGTATCTTCTTGGCGATGACAGGCGTACCGTTCGCGATTGCCAGCAGGATCATGCACTGAACGATCAGCCAGAGATGGAGTTGAGCCATAGCTTCCACAATAGCAGGAGCAAAATGCGGGACCGGCGCGAGTGGCCACACCCTGCTCGCCGACCGGGCCTGACGGCGATGCCTTGCGCGCCACAAGGCCGAACGGGGCGCATGGGCGAACATCCGCGTTATGCCGAACAGCATCAAAACCTTCCCGTTCAGCGCGCGGGTTTACCGCTAGCGCAATGCCGTCGAGCGGTTCTTCAATAAACTCAAACACTTCAGGGTTGCCGCCACCCGATACGACAAGCGGGATGACAACTTCCTTGCTTCCTTCCATCCAACTTGCGTCAATCCGCATCTGGTTGCGAAGTTTGCGAGTCGACACCTAGCCTTCTTGGTACATGCAAGAAATCGATCGGGCCCGGGGCGAAAACCTACTCGCTTCAAATTTCTTCGAAGCCGCTCGGATTCCGCTACGAACTCGCCTGTCATATTTCGTCGGCAGGTTGGTTCGACATTTTGAACTGACGTTCGCTTGAACATCTCACCAAAAATACCGTAACCGACACGCCTCCACAGAACGTCACAATAATCGCGGAAAGCCGCTCCGTCGCTTTGACCCAGATCAAAAAGATCCGAGGCGCCCATGTCGGAAAGCCGACTGAACTCAGACTACACGGCAATTGCCTCGGATGATGGCGCAGTCGCCGCGATCAAAAGTGGTAGAGTCAGGGTGGTTGCTGCTATCGAAGAGTTTTCCCAAGCTGGTGTCCTGCTCGAGGGTGGCGAAACCGTGAGGCCCGACATCGTGATTGCCGCGACTGGCTATCGCACAGGTCTTGGCCAGATGCTCGGAACACTGCCGGTCCTGGACAGCAAGGGCGTACCGCTGTTCAACGGACCGCAAAGCGATCCGAAATTTCCAGGTCTGTGGCTCGCTGGCATGCGGCCCAGCGTGCGCGGCTACTTCGCGAACTCCTGCATCCAGGCAAAGGAAATGGCTTCAGCAATTTCGAAGGCCCTCTGACCTTTGGCCTGCTTTTGCCTGCCGCATCGGCATGGAGCCGACCGTGGCCGAGTTGGTCAGATAGTCTCCTTGTTTACAACACCGAATGAGCCACCCAAAGTGAGGAATATCCCTTAAACACCAAAAAAATGCGGCGGTCACGCTTGCCTCAAGCGGGTCACAAGCCAATGGCCGCTTGACGGATTGCCGAACGTCTCGTCCTGGAACGGTCGCATGGCGGCAGCGACCGCCGGATCGATGGGCGTGCTGGCGTTGTAGTTCAGATAGATCTGAGCCATCGGATCAGAACACCAGCACTTTGTCTGCAGCGAGCGTCGCGGCCGCGAGTTCTTTCAATGTGCTGCGCCGCGCGCCGGCCATGATGTCGGCCTCGCCAAGGCCGCGCGCGTCCATGCAAGTGCCGCATAGCAGGACCTGTCCCTTGCCTCCAAGCACCGCCTTCAGCACGCGCTCGACATTGTAATAGCCGTCGGGGGGTCTTCTGGCCGGCTTTCGCAGCCACAACCGCATCGGCCATGAGGAACACGGTAATGGCGGCCGTCGGCTCGCTCTTCGCAAGAGCGAGAGCGAGGCGCAAGCCGTTGTAGCAGCGCTCGGTGCCGTAAGGCGGATCATTCAAAATCAGCAGGGCCTGCATGGATGTCCCTTCTTTGCTCCATCGGAACGTGCTTCGGAGGCGATGTCTGCACGACTGCCCGGGCTGGCTAAAACCGCCTATTCGCCTAGCACGCGCCGTCGCTCCTCGAACTCGTCCTTGTCGATCTCGCCGCGCGCGAATCGCTCCTTGAGAATGTCAAGCGGTGTGCGACCCGGGAGCGAGTGATGCGGTGTCACCGCCCCCGGCCATGGCCCGCCCAGCCAGCGGACGAGAACAACCACGGCAGCGATCAGCACCGCGAGGAAAAGGATCATGAACAGTGGACCGAAAATCATGGCGTACCAACCTCCTCCGCCCCACCGCATCATATGAGGTCCCCAATCATACCTTTCGGCATCCGATGGCGCCTGCGCCAACACCGCATTGGGCACGAGGGCCAAAGCGGCACTCACGGTGGTACAAATCAGTGTCGGAGCCCTTTGCATTGGCGATCTCCATCATCGGCCGAACTGGACGGTCGTTACCCCTTGATGCGCGCAGCCCATCGGCTCGCCCGGCTACTCGCGCATGAATGTCTGCACTTCCTCGGGCGTTACTTTGCCGTCTTTGTTGACGTCCACTTTGTCGAAGATTCGCTTTTCGACGGTCGTCAATTCCTCGAAAGAAATCCCACCATCCCCGTTCGTATCGATGATAGCGAACATGATCTTCATCATGTGGCCATGCATGGCCATCATCGGCATGCCGCTCGTCATCCTGGGCTGCATCATACCCCCCATCATGCCTTGCCCCATCATGCCTTGGCCCATCATTCCGGGAGGGATCATGCCTCCTTGACCGGGCTGTGCGCCCTGGTCTTGTCCCGTCGTGTCCTCAGGCTCGGCGGGAGGCGTCGTTTGTGTGATCTGCGTATCGGCATGATGCGGGTCGGAGGCCGCCGTTTGGGCGATGGCGCCGGCCGTCGCCCCGAAGGCAACGATGGCGGCGAGCGCAGTTGCACGTGGCAAAACAGTCAATATCATAGCATTCTCCTTGCTCTTTCGGCTTTCGCGAAGCGCGACGTGTATTCCCCCGGTGACGGTGGAAATTCCAATGTAGGCCGGCGGCAGCGTGGTGCATTGCGCGAGATCAACTGCCCTGCCGCACGATCCTCGACCTGCCTCCATCATCGTGCCTGCTTCGAGGACGGGTCCAGCCCGACAGGCAGCCGCGAAACGCAGAGATCGCGCATCACGAGCGCTACAACCAATCCCGAGAGAAACGTGAGGGCGGCGATTGAGGCGATCGCCCAGGAAAGGCCGAAACTGCCTGCTTTGGCCCAGGAAACGCTTGACGAGTTCCTGGCGCTCCCATGCGTTTTCAAGCCTGGAATGATAGAGCGGCACTTCCAACCCGAGAGTTTGGAGCGAGGCCTGCAGTTCCTCGCCGACCTTCGTCGACGGCACGAACACCATCGCCTTCTGGCCTCGAAGTTCTGGGAGCCGCAGAAGGGACGCGATTTCCTCCGGCCTCTTTTCGGGCGCGCATTGGCTGAAC
>JBDZVC010000650.1:0-1690 GCA_040255475.1 Phyllobacteriaceae bacterium
CCGATGCCGGTAGCCAGCGTGATCGAAGCGGACGCGCAAGCGCACGTCATTTCGGCGTCAACGCCACCTGCTTCCAGACACAACTACGGCGCGGAACTAGCGCAACGGATCGGTGCTACGGGCCATGCCGTTTTCGCGCTCACGCGTGGCGCGCGCGGTAGGGAATTGGCTCCGATCCTCCGCTCCGATTTTCCCGATATGACCCCTGCCGGCATGCGCCGGCTTGCCGATCATGCCCGAGGCGCGATCAGCCCGTTCTGGTGGGCGCAGGGAGCCGCGAGCGGCCTTGAAGAGCTGCGCTGGGCGTCGCGGCTGCAAGGCCTCCTGCCCGGCCCGGTCGGCCTGGCGTTCCCGGCAGCGGCCGGTCAGGATGCAGGCGGTCTGGTCGTGTTTACAGGGGTGCGATTCACGCTGTCGGATCGCGCGCTACCCGACCTTCACGGCGAATGCTTCGGCCTGTTCGAGGAAGCAGTCCGGCAGCACGGCATCGCGCCTCGGGAAACGATTTCGCTGACGAGGCGCGAAGGTGAATGTGTCCGCCTCGCCGCCGACGGCCTGAGCAGCGAGAAGATCGCCAGGGCGCTCCGTCTCTCGCTCCATACGGCCAACCAGTATCTGGCCGACGCCGCCCGCAAGCTCAACGCCAACGGCCGCATGCATACGGTGGCAAAAGCGCTGCGGCTTGGCCTGATAGACTAGATTCTATTCCAGATAGCCGGCTTCCAGCCCGCGCGTCTTGCGGATGCGTGCGTCGGCGATCGCCGCTTCGAGGAAGCTGGTGTTGGCCAGCGGGTCGCTGCCCGGTTCGTCGAAGGAGACGTAGTTGACGTCGATCTCGGCATGCTTGTCCGAAAGCGCCAGCGTGAAATAGATCGTCGCGCCGCGCGGGCGAAGCTCGAGATCGAGCATGATCTTCGGCGGCGTCGCCCAGCAGATCTGCGCCTCGCCGCCATGGCCGAGCCGGAGCGTGCCGGGCATGAAATAAAGCTCCGCCGCCGAGGCCACGAGGTCCGATATGTTGGCGAAACGCTCGAGCTTTATATACGCCACATAGTCGGCGACATCGACCATGCGCAACTCGGCGACGACGTTCTCGATCGCCTTGGCGACAATGACCTCACGGGCTTCCGAATGCGCTTGCCTGTCCATCGCTTCCCTATCAATGAGCAGCCTTGCCCGACGCTGGAGCCGCCTTGTCGCGATAGACGATGCGCACCAGCTCGGCCACCGCCTGGTAGAATTGCGGCGGTATCATGCTATCGACCGAAACTTGTTTGTACATGGAGCGGGCGAGCGCCACGTCCTCGAAAACGGGTATGTCGTGCTCGGCCGCGATCTCGCGGATCTTGAGCGCGAGCAAATCCTGCCCCTTCGCCACCACGATGGGTGCTGCCGTCTCCTCGCGCACATAGCGCAGCGCGATGGAAAAGTGCGTCGGGTTGGCAATGATGAGCGTGGCGCGCGGCACCGCCTGGATCATGCGCCGGCGCGCCCGGTCGCGGGCGAGCGAACGCATGCGGCTCTTGATGATCGGGTCGCCGTCGGTCTGCTTGAACTCGTCCTTGACCTCCTGCCGGGTCATCCTGAGGTCGCGCCGCCATTTGAAGCGCGACCAGAACAGATCGGCGCCGGCGATCGCCGTCATCACCAGCGTGATGGCGACGAGGATATGCGTGGCGGCTTCCTTGAT
>JBDZVC010000175.1:0-8493 GCA_040255475.1 Phyllobacteriaceae bacterium
CCGGCCATTACACCTGGTCGGTCCCCGACCTGAAGGACAAGGGCATGGCCGGCACGATTACGATCAAATGAAGATGCTCCTCGCTCAACGTTATCGGCAGCGATCGCCTACGGATCCGTTGAAAGGGGCGGCGATCCCCGCATTCGAACAGATCCTCTGCGGCGGGATCGAAGCCCGCGTGGCGGGTGTGGGTTCCGCCGCGGCGCGGGACGAAGAAGCCCCCTGGGCCTGGATTTCTTTCGGACCGAATACGAAGCCGACAATCGGCCGGGAGCTTGTTCCGGGCAAGCTCATCGGCGCCACGCAAGTCATCTGACGCCCGGGCGGAGCCGCGGCAGGGACAATACGGAGGAGGGAAATCCATGAAAGTATTTCCGAGGGAAATCGCTTTCCTCGTTGGCGGAACAGGCCTGCTTGCAACAATGCCCGCCCAGGCTCAGGATGCAGGAACCACGCTGACCCTGCCAACGATTGAAATCATAGAAACAACTCCGGTGATGGGGCCCGGGCTCGATCAATCCTTTATTCCCGCAGCCGTGAACACGGTGAGCGGGAGCGACTTCGAAAAGCAGCAATCGCCCAGCGTTGTCGACGCCATGTTGCGGCGGGTGCCAAGCGTCTCCATAGCCAACCAGACGGGCAATGCTTTCGAGCCCGACCTCCAGTTCCGCGGCTTTGTCGCCACCCCCCTGACGGGCACTCCGGAGGGATTGGCCGTATACCAGAACGGCGTGCGCATCAATGAAGCGTTCGGAGACAACGTCCATTGGGACTTCATCCCGCCCGACGCGATCGATTCCATGGGAATCGTCACCAACAACCCCATTTTCGGGCTCAACGCGCTAGGCGGCGCGGTCAATGTCCGGATGAAGAACGGGTTTACCTTTCATGGCGTCGAAAATGACATCGAGGCCGGCTCTTACGGGCGCATCCAGGATTCCTTGCAATGGGGCCAGCAGGCTGGCAACTTCGCCACTTACCTCGCCATCGACGGCGCCTACGATCACGGGTTTCGTGACTTTTCGGCGTCGACGATCCGCCGCCTTTACGGAGACGTCGGCTACAAGAACGACAGATCAGAGATTCATCTGAACGTCACGGCGGCCAGCAATTTCTTCAACGCGCCTGCCTCGACGCCCGTCGGCCTGCTGGATCGCGACTACAGCTCCGTCTACACGACCCCGCAGACGGACGACCTGAACATGGCCATGGTCAGCCTGCAGGGGAGCACCGCGATCACCGACACGCTGACCCTGTCGGGCACGGCCTATTATCGGTATTTTTCGAACCATCATGTTGACGGCAACGACACCGACGTGGTGCGCTGCGGCGCCTTTCTCTGCTTTGGCGACGATGGCGATCCGGCCAATGCTGCCGACGGCAGCGGGCAACTCCCGAATCTGTTCGCGCCGGGCGATATCATCGGCGAGATCGACCGCAACAACACCCGCACAAGAGGCTGGGGCGGCAGCCTGCAGGCGACTGACACTGCGAAATTATTCGGGCTGGACAATACCTTCATCCTTGGAGGGAGCCTGGATATGGCAAGCACCGATTTCGATGCCAATTCGGAACTGGGCACGGTTAATCCCGACAATTTCGTGGTTACGGGAAACGGGCAGTTCCTGGGGGATTCGACCAGCGACGAGGGATCGATGGGGCCGGTCAGCCTGAAAAGCAAGAACATCTACAGCAGCATCTACGCTCTCGATACGCTGGATCTGACCAAGAGGTTCTCGCTGAGCATGGGCGGGCGCTTGAACTTCGCGAAGATCAAACTTGAAGACCAGCTTGAATCCGGGCCCGGCACGCTGACTGGCACGCACAACTATTTCCATTTCAATCCGATGGTCGGCGGAACGTACAAGATCACGCCCGATGTCGTATTGTATGCTGGCTACTCGCAATCGAACCGGGCGCCGACCCCGCTCGAGTTGGGCTGCTCCGATCCGGATTTCCCCTGCATTGTCGACAGCTTCCTCGTCTCCGATCCCGATCTCAAGCAGGTTATCTCGGATACTTTCGAAGCAGGCGTTCGCGGCAAGGTCCACATGAGCGGCGGCCAGTCGCTGGGCTGGCAACTGGGGGTGTTCCGGACGGACAACTCCAACGACATTCTCAATGTGGCGGCACCGATCGGCAAAAGCTTCGGATATTTTGCGAACGTCGGGGACACGCGCCGCCAAGGCATAGAAGCATCGATCGACTATGATGTCGGCCGCTGGTCGCTTTACGCCAGCTACGCCTTTGTGGACGCGACCTACCAGTCGCACATCCAGCTAAACGCGCCCGAGGGCGACCCGTCCGGCGACGATACGCTCGATGTCAGGCCAGGCGACCACATCTCCGGAATCCCCCAGCACCACTTCAAGGCAGGCGTTGATTACAGGATAAGCCCGAAATGGGTGGTCGGCGGGGACGTTCTTGCGGTCAGCAGCCAGTATTTCGGCGGCGACGAATCAAACCAGAACCCGAAGCTGCCAGGCCACGCCATCGTGAATCTCCACACCACCTACCAGGCCACGAAGAACGTGCAGTTCCATGCCGAGATCCAGAACCTCTTCAATACCAAATACTCCACCTTCGGGACGTATTACGATACCGACGGACCAGTTGGACAGTTGGTCGGAAGCGATAATCCGAGGACCGAGACCCCGGGCATGCCGTTCGCGATCTACGCGGGAATGAGACTCAAATTCTAGCTGTCCGAGGATGTGCTTGATGCCGGACGACCCCATTGCGGCAAGGAGGAGACGCCATGAACCGGAATTTCTGGAGCCTGTGTTTTGTTTTGGTTGCGGGCTTCCTGTGCTTCGCCGCGCAGATCCCCATCCAGTCACCCGCCGAGGCAGCCGACCGCGCGTCTTCGTCGAACATCTCCATTGAATTGAACAAGCTCGAGCCCAACGGAAAGGGCTGCCGCATCTATGTCGTGGCGAACAATCCCACCGCAACGGCTTATCAGGTGCTGAAGCTCGACCTCGTGCTGTTCCGTCCGGACGGAGTCATCGACAGGCGGATTGCGCTCGATCTCGGCCCGCTCCCGGAAAAAAAGAAGTACGTCAAGACCTTCGACCTCGACGCTCCGCCCTGCGAAGGCATCGGAAGCATCCTGCTCAACGCAGTGCTTGACTGCAAGGCGGGATCCCAGCCCGTGCCTGATTGCCTCGACAGGATAACCGTCGATTCCCGTACCCCTGCCACTTTCACCAAATAGGCCCGGAAGTGAACTCAAGCTTCTCCATAGTCGACCTCCTCCGCCATGCCGATCCGGTCGTTCAATCCATCGTGCTCGTGCTTGTCCTGTGCTCTGTCCTTTGCTGGATCATCATTATCGAGAAGATCATCCGGCTTGCCGGATTGGGCAGGGAGGTGAAGCTTCTTCAAAGATTGGCAGCGACTGGCAGCCAGGATCCGCAGGAATTTTCAGGTGCCGCGAAACGCGTGATGAAAGCCGGAATAGGCGAACGGGCCGACCTTGCCGGCCGATCACCGCCCGACGAGGCCCGCCGGCGGATCGAGGAGGCCATGCGTGCCGCCATGCTTGCGGAATTGCACCAACTGGAGGGCGGGCTGACTTTCCTGGCCACCATAGGCTCCGCGGCGCCCTTCATCGGCCTCTTTGGCACCGTATGGGGCATCATGACGAGTTTCTCTTCCATCGCCCAGACCCAGGACACGAGCCTCGCGGTGGTGGCGCCGGGGATTGCCGAAGCCCTGTTTGCCACGGCAACCGGGCTTGCGGCCGCCATTCCGGCCGTCGTGGCATTCAACCAGATATCGGCAGCGTTGGGCCGCATGGCGCAGAAAAGCGCCGCGGCCACTCCTGCCATAGCAAAGGCGCTCACGCGCCAGGGCGCGGGTGACGCCCCGGATACCCGCTGATGGCGATACCGCTTCCACAAACGGCCCACGGCGACAGCGAACCTCTCTACCGCCCGATCGCGGAAATCAACGTCACTCCGCTTGTCGACGTGACGTTGGTCCTCCTCATCATCTTCATGGTAGCGGCGCCGCTGATGGTGACGGGCGTCCATGTCGATCTGCCGCGCACCAGCGCGGCTAAGGTCGGACAGGTAAGGAAGCCGGTGATCGTGACATTGTCGCGCGATGGCAGCCTCTATGTTCGCGACCAGAGAATCCCTGCGGGACAGATAGTCGAACGACTGGCCGCCCTGCGCGCGGCGGAGGGCGACGCCGTAGTCTATGTGCGGGCGGACAGGAATTCGGACTACGGCGACGTGATGGATATGCTGGGCCGCGTGAACGCAGCCGGCTATCAGCGCGTTTCTTTGCTCGCGCAAACGCCTTCGGCGGGTGCCGTTTCGCCGTGAGCCTCGCGGTCTCGAGCGTTCCCGAGGATCGAATTCAAGCGGCACGCTTGATCGCAGTCACGGCTTCGATCCTCGCGCACGTCGCCTTGGCGATATGGCTATTCGGCGCTCCGGACCACCGTCAGGCATCCGGGAGCGAACCCCCTCCGCTTGACGTCACCACTATCCCGTTGAGCAGCGAGCCGCCGATAGAAGCGCAAAACGCACCAACCGAGATCCCTTCAATCCAGCAGGAACCCGAGATCCAGGCAAGCGAGCCGCCAGCCATCGAGACGACCCCCGCTCCGGACATCGAAACGACAAATCCCGGCAGCCCCGACGAGATGCCGGATAGCGGTTCGGCCGAAACCGTATCGCCCGCGCCTCCTTCCGCCGAAATGCAGTCCGCGTCTCCTCCGGCTGAAACGCAGGCTCAAACGGATCAGCCGCTGCCCTCCGCGGTTACGGAACCGCCGCAGGCCGTCTTACAAGACAAGCCGCCCGTGACGATCGAGGCCAAACCGCCTGCCATTTCGGCCGCCCCGACAGAAATTCCTGGTTCGGACATTGCCGCCAGCGACCTGCCGCAAGATTTCGTCCTGCCTGACGAGGCCATCCTGCCCACGGCCAGGCCAGACGATTCCGACTCTCATGCCGCCCCCGACGTGCCGAAGCATGCGATTGCCCAGCACGACCGACCGAAGGAACAGCGCCCACGCGAGACGGCGAATCCGAGCCGCACCGCAAGCCAGAAGGATGGCCAGGAGAGCAAGAACGCTCCGTCCCAGGTTACCTCCCGTGGAACCAAGGGCTCGTCTCCGGCAGATCGTCGCGTGCGAGCGAATTACATGGCCGGAGTTGCGTCCCGCCTGTTGTCGAGGAAATATTTCCCGCCCGGCGCACCTTCGGGCACGGTTGTCGTTCATTTCAGCCTCGGGTCGTCGGGGAAGCTTCTAGGCCGCAGCGTCGCGCGCAGTTCCGGTTCCCCGATCCTCGATGCTGCTGCCCTGCGTATCGTTGAACGCGCGGCACCCTTCCCGCCCTTCCCCGAAGGCGTCGGAACTATGCGCCTAAGCTTCAACGTGCCGATGAGCTTCAGCGCACGTTAGTTTCGCCTCGGATTCGATTCCCGGCCCACCTGCGGTATGAAGGCCAGAGCGGGTAGGTTCCGATAAGGGCGAGGGTTCTGACAAGGAAACTGGCTCACGTCGCTTCGGCGTGCCTCCGATTCTGCAAGAGGCCCATGGCTGTGCGCCGGATCGACGCGACATCACCATTCGGACCTGCCGAAAGTCCGTCGCAGGCGCGTTGCCGGGACGGAAATGTTGTGTCCGCGAATCCAGCCATGTAGCCTGAAAAGCGGGACGGCGGGAAGAATCAATGGCTCGGCAGTGGTATCCATTGCTGGAACTGCAGTTCAGGAAATGTCACGGAATTGCATTCCAGGATTTTGTCGGGAATTTCTTCGGGGCGCTTTATCCGGACGACTTCATCCGAGTGACAGCTCACGGGAAGCTGGGCGACGGTGGCATGGACGGCTTCCGGCAGAGCGACGGCACGCTGTACCAATGCTACTACGGCGCCTGCAACGGCCATGTCCAGGACGTGAGGCACGTCTGCGAGAAGTTGAAGGATGATTTCGAGACGGCGCGGCTTAAGACGCCGCAGATGAAACGCTGGCTTTTCACCAACAACCTGATCGACCTGCCCCGCCCTCTCGTCGACGCCTTTCTCGAATTTCAGCCTGTTGCAGAATCCTGCGGGATCGAAGCCCGGCTGTGCGGCATCGACACCTTCAAGGCGCTTCTCTCCGAACTCGACGAGGAGAAACTGGAGGATCTCATCGGCGTCGCCGTCTACGCCAGGGTCGACACCGAACGCCTTCCGGAAAACGTGAACCTCCGCCAGTAGGAACAAGATCTCGAGTTCCTCCACGATAGGTACTATCTCGGTCGCTTCGGCTTTACCTGGCCCTCTCCCTCAATCCATGGAGAAGCGTCTGTTCCGAAAGGACATACCCCCAGAATCTGAAGCATGCCGGCGAAGGACTAGCGATTTCAGACGAAACCGGACTTACCAACTGCACCATATTTTCGTGCGGGGTCATCTACCGCTGACCCAGGCACGACAATCCAAACCAGAGAAGACACGCCAATGGCGGTGCTACACGTCGGCCGGGGATATCTTCGACTTGCTGCATCTGAGGCCGAACCTCAGGGAGGCCCGGATGACGATCGTTAAATCCGGGCGGTCCGAGGCCAGCACCGTCCGATAAGAGGAGGCGCGCTCCGATGCCAATCGGCTTCGGCCAGCCTTATGCGCCCGTCAGGACAGGCTTCGCCCTGTTTTAGTCGGGCTTATGGGCATCGCTACAGTAACCACGAGCTTCAACCGCCCAGCAGCCCCTTCACGATGCCGCTCGCTTTGCCGAAATCCATCTGGCCGGCATATCGCTCCTTGAGCCTGCCGATCACCTTGCCCATGTCGCGCATCCCGGAAGCGCCCGTCTCCTTGATCGCGGCCTCGGCCGCGGCGCGGATTTCCGCCTCCCCCATCTGCTGCGGCATGAATTCGCGGATGATCGCGATCTCGGCGCGCTCCTTCGCCGCCAGCTCCGGCCGCTTGCCGGCCTCGAAGGCGGCAGCCGATTCCTCGCGCTGCTTCACCATCTTGGCGAGGATCTGCAGGATGTCGGCCTCGCCGGCCTCGCTCCGCCCCTCGCCGCGCCGGGCGATGTCGTCCGCCTGGATCGCCGCACGCATGAGCCTCAGCGTCGAAACCAGGTCCGCCTCGCGCGCCTTCTGTGCGTTCTTCAGCGCTTCGTCGATACTCCCGCGCAGCGACATGCCGCTTCCTTTCCTGTTCCGATGCACCGGCGCGGCGCCTTGACCGCGACGCCGCCCGAGCCTATTGACCGCTCTCTTAGCGACTATCATCTAAGGAAGCACGCGAATTGCGCCAGCCGCACTCGCTGCCTTGCGACGCGCCTTGTGACTGGTGCGCCGAAATCGAAGGACCCGATCAATGGCCAGTACCGCGCCCTGGACGCACCAGAAACCCACCGCCCTCCTCGTCCTTGCCGACGGCACGGTGATCGAGGGGCGTGGGCTCGGCGCGGAAGGCGAGGCTGTCGGCGAGGCCTGCTTCAACACGGCGCTGACCGGCTATGAGGAAATCCTGACCGACCCGTCCTATACTGGCCAGATCGTCACCTTCACCTTCCCGCATATCGGCAATGTCGGCACCAATGAAGAGGACATCGAGGATCTGACCCCTGCCGCGCGCGCGGGCGCAATCGGCGCCGTCTTCAAGGCAGGCATCACCGAACCTTCCAACTACCGCGCCGAAGGTGGCCTCGACCAATGGCTGAAGCGGCGCGGCATCGTCGCCATCAGCGGTGTCGATACCCGCGCGCTGACCGCCCATATCCGCGTCGGAGGCGCGCCGAACGCGGTGGTGGTGCACGCGCCGGACGGCGTTTTCGATCTTGACGAACTGAAGGCCAGGGCCGCCGCATGGTCCGGCCTCGTCGGCCTCGATCTCGCCAAGGACGTCACCTCCGGCCAGAGCTCGAGTTGGACCGAGACGCCCTGGGTCTGGAACGAGGGCTATGGCGAACTGGCGGAGCCCAACATGCACATCGTCGCCGTCGACTACGGCATCAAGCGCAACATATTGCGGCAGCTCGCCGGGCTGGGCGCGAAGGTCACCGTCGTCCCCGCCGACATGCCGGCGGACGACATTTTGGCGATGGAGCCGGACGGCGTATTCCTGTCGAACGGTCCGGGCGACCCGGCGGCGACCGGCGAATATGCCGTGCCGATCATCCAGGATTTGCTCGACGCCGACATCCCAATCTTCGGCATCTGCCTGGGGCACCAGATGCTCGGACTGGCGCTCGGCGGCAACACGGTCAAGATGCACCAGGGCCATCACGGCGCCAACCATCCGGTGAAGGATCACACGACCGGCAAGGTCGAGATCGTCTCCATGAACCACGGCTTCGCGGTGGATGGCGACACGCTGCCGGACGGCGTCGAGGAAACGCACGTGTCGCTCTTCGACGGCTCCAATTGCGGGCTGACCATCACCGGCAAGCCGGTCTTCTCGGTGCAGCACCACCCGGAAGCCTCCCCCGGCCCGCAGGATTCGCACTACCTCTTCCGCCGCTTCGCCAACC
>JBDZVC010000176.1:0-8484 GCA_040255475.1 Phyllobacteriaceae bacterium
TGGAACAGACGATAGAGCAGCCGCTCGGCACCGATTTCGGGAACGACAAGCTCGACCGCTTCCACCGTCGACATCAGCGCCAGCGTCTCCCTCCAGGCATCGTCGGTTCCGTTATCGGGATCGTCTTCCTCGCCGTCACCGCCCGGCAGGTCGGGCAGGCGCTGGCGTTCCGCCGCTTCGGGCAGGAACTGCGTCATCAGCCCGCCGGCCCGCCAGCGCTCCTCGGCACCGCAATTGCCGCGCACCACCATCTTGGCGACCGCAAGCCGCACGTCGGTCGGAATCTGCTCCGACTGGCGGAAATAGACGCGCGCGGCCTCCTCGAGCGAGGTTCGCTCGAGCGGAACGACACCCTGGTAGCGCTGCATATGCTCGCCCTGATCGATGGTCAGCGCCAGCACGCCGCTGCCTAACAGCGCCTCGGGCGAGGTATCGCCGGCCTCGGCGGCGGCGTCCACCGCCTCGCGGTCATAGCGGGCATAGGCGCGCATGGATTGCGGCGTCGAGAAATCCGCGACCAGCATGTCCACGGGACCGTCGGAGCGGGTCTGAAGGATGAACTTGCCGTCGAACTTGAGCGCGGTGCCTAGCAGTGCCGTCAGTACGACCGCTTCCGCCAGAAGCCGGGCAACCGGCTCCGGATAGGCGTGGCGGCTCAGGATCTGGTCGAGGATCGGCCCGAGCTGGACGCTGCGGCCGCGAATATCGAGCGCGCCGACCTCGAAAGGCACCACATGGTCGTCGCCGGCATGGCCGAATTCGCCAAGTTTGCGTTCACCGGTTTTGCTTTCTGGCGCGTTCAATGTCCGAGCTCCATCGGGGACCGAACCTCACTGGGGCGTGCCGCGAAATGCGGGGCGCGAAGTTCAGGCGGAATATACAATGATCGGCCGCAGATAAGTATGCCGGGCGGGTCTATCAAGCGCCCTCGGTGCAGGCTCAGGCGCCCAGGCACCAGGCGATCACGGCCTTCTGCGCATGCAGCCGGTTTTCGGCCTCGTCGAACACCACCGAATGCGGCCCGTCGATCACCTCGTCGGTCACCTCCTCGCCACGATGCGCCGGCAGGCAGTGCATGAAGAGCGCGTCCTTCTTGGCAAGCCGCATCAGTTCCGCGTTGACCTGATAGGGTGCAAAGATGTTGTGGCCGCGCGCGCGATGCTCCTGGCCCATCGACACCCATGTATCGGTGACGACGCAATCCGCATCACGCACCGCATCCTGAGGCGACTGGGTGAGCATGACGTTGCCGCCATTCTGGCGCGCCCATTCGCTGTAATGTTCCGCCGGCTCGCTGCCTTCGGGCGTGGCGACGTTCAGATTGAAGCCGAAGCGGGCCGAGGCCTCCATCAGCGAGTTCAGAACATTGTTGCCGTCGCCCGACCAGGCGAAGGTCTTGCCTTTCACGCTGCCGCGATGCTCCTCATAGGTCATCACGTCGGCCATGAGCTGGCAGGGATGGGTGTCGTCGGTCAGCCCGTTGATGACGGGGATGGTAGCGTGCGCGGTCATCTCCAGGAGCCGGTCATGAGAGGTCGTGCGCATCATGATGACATCGACATAGCGCGAGAGGACCTTGGCGGTATCGGCGATGGTCTCGCTGCGGCCGAGTTGCATCTCGGTACCGGTCAGCATGATGGTCTCACCGCCGAGTTGGCGCATCGCCACGTCGAAGGAGACGCGCGTGCGGGTCGAGGGCTTGTCGAAGATCATCGCCAGCGTCTTGCCGGCGAGCGGGCGCTCGGTTTCGCCGGCCTTGATGCGCGCCTTGCGCTTGCCCGCATCGTCGAGGATGGCGCGCAGATCCGCCGCCGAAACCGCCGACAGATCGGTGAAATGCCTTGGAGCGCCGGTCCTGGGAGCGCCGGTCTTGGGAGCGCTGGTCTGCCTGCCGACCATCGCCGTCATGCCTTCCCGTTGCCCGAGGCGGCGGCGAGCGTCGCCGCACCGGTACGGATGCGCTCCACCGCCAGCCGGATCTCGTCGTCGGTGACGGTGAGCGGCGGCAGGAGGCGCACGACATTGTCGCCGCCGGGCACGGTCAGCAGATTCTGATCACGGAAGGCCGCATTGGCCGCCCCGTTCGGAACCTTGCATTTCAGGCCGAGAAGAAGACCCGTGCCGCGTATCTCCTCGAAGACCGAGGGGAACTCGTCGATGACCGAAGCGAGCGACTGCTTCAGCGCCAGCCCCTTGCGCTGGACATCCTCGAGGAAGCCGGGCTCCAGGATCACGTCGAGCACGGCGTTGCCGACGGCCATTGCGAGCGGGTTGCCGCCGAAGGTGGTGCCATGCACGCCTGCCGTCATGCCGGACGCCGCCTCGGCGGTGGCGAGGCACGCGCCGACAGGGAACCCACCGCCGATGCCCTTGGCGATCGCCATGACATCCGGCTCTATCCCCGCCCATTCATAGGCGAAGAGCTTGCCGGTGCGGCCGACGCCGCACTGGACCTCGTCGAAGAGGAGAAGCAGGCCTTCCTTGTCGCAAAGCTCGCGCAAATCCTTCAGAAACTGCGTCGGCGCCACGCGGATACCGCCCTCGCCCTGCACCGGCTCTATCAGGATCGCCGCCGTCTCCGGCCCGACCGCCTTCTTCGCCACTTCGATGTCGCCGAAAGCCACCTGGTCGAAGCCCTCGACCTTCGGGCCGAAGCCTTCCAGGTATTTCTTCTGGCCGCCGGCGGCGATGGTGGCGAGCGTGCGGCCATGGAAGGCACCCTCGAAGGTGAGGATGCGGAACCGCTCCGGGCGGCCGTTCACATAATGATAGCGGCGTGCCGTCTTGATCGCGCATTCGAGCGCTTCGGCGCCCGAATTGGTGAAGAACACCTTGTCGGCGAAGCTATTGTCGACCAGCCGCCGGCCAAGCCGCTCCTGCCCTGGAATCTCGTAGAGATTGGAGACATGCCAGAGCTTGCCGGCCTGTTCGGTCAGTGCCGCGACGAGATGCGGATGGCTGTGGCCGAGCGAATTGACCGCGATGCCGCCGGCGAAATCGAGATATCGCTCGCCCTGGCTCGTCAGGAGCCAGGTGCCCTCGCCCCGGTCGAACGCCAGGGGGGCCCGCGCGAAAGTGTCGTAGATCGCCGAATTCGTCATCTTGTTCTCTCCGAAGGCGGCAGCCGTCTCCATCTTCGGCTTCCTGCCGGATCACGCCGCCAAATCAAAAAAGCCGCCCCGGGGGACGGCCTTGCAATTCTTATCAGGGTTTTGCCCTGTCGTGTCAACGCGAAGATGGCCGCCGGGATCGCTCCGGACCCGTGCGCCGCAAGGGACGGCGAGGCCGCTCCGGTACTGGACCAAGTGTCGGGCGATACGTTTCGATCATAGATGGGGCCAGTGTTGCAGGCACGCTACAGCACGACCGGGCAAGTTGGGGAAAACCGAAAAAACCGATTCGCGAAACTTTGCCGACTCTTGTCACCGAGTCAGTCAATAAGGTAGTTTGCGGATAACGAAGAACTAGATTTCGTGCGGCGGACCTAGCAACCGTATAGATATGGTGTCGCCCCGGCATTGTCGGGCCGATGAAGGATTCCGATTCCGCACGCGCACAGGAGCGTGCCCGATGAACTGGACGGACGAACGCGTCGAACTTCTCAGAAAACTCTGGTCGGAGGGGCTGAGCGCGAGCCAGATCGCCGCGCAGCTTGGCGGCGTGAGCCGCAACGCCGTGATCGGCAAGGTGCACCGGCTGAAACTTTCCAGCCGTGGCCGCGCCACACCGGCTCCCCGGAGCCAGAAAAAGATGGCCCATGGCGGCGGCGCGCCGAAATCGGCACCGCGCGCGCCTTCGCGGACCGTCGTGACCTCGATCGGCGCAACCGCCCTCAAGGTCGAGTTCGAAGCCGAGCAACAGCTTCACCATGTGGTGCGGCCGGTCGAGAACGTGGTCGTGCCGATCTCGCGACGGCTGAGGCTGATCGAACTCACCGAGCATACCTGCAAATGGCCGAACGGCGATCCGCTGGCCGAGGATTTCAGCTTCTGCGGCAACGACTCGCTGGAGACCGGCCCCTACTGCACCTACCATTCGCGCATCGCCTTCCAGCCGGCGTCCGAGCGCCGCAGGAGCCGGTAGGTACTAACCGCGCAGCCACGAGAACCAGCTGCCGCTGACAGCCCTGACGAGCGGCGTCAACCGTGTGCGATTATAGGCATCGGCCGCCATCTTTATCGCCTCGGCCTGGGTCGGATAAGTGTGGATGACCTTGGCCAGCGCGCGCAGGCCCATGCCGCTGCCGATCGCCAGCGATATGCCGTTGATCATCTCGCCGGCATGGCGCGCGACGATGGTCGCACCGAGGATGCGGTCCGTCCCTTCCCTGACGTGTATCTTGACGAAACCCTCGTCCTCGCCGTCGGTCACGGCACGGTCGACGTCGTGCATGAGGATGGTGAAGGTGCGAACCGGAATGCCGTGCTCGCGCGCCTGTATGACATACATGCCGACATGGGCGATCTCGGGATCGGTATAGGTGCACCACGGCACGGTAAGCCGGCTCATGCGCGAGCGACCGGGGAACAGCGCGTTGCGCACCGCTATGCGGGCCGAGGCGTCGGCCATGTGCGTGAACTTGTATTTCAGGCAGACGTCGCCGGCGGCATAGATGCGACGGTTCGTGGTGCGCAGGAAATCGTCGACCCTGACGCCCCTGACCGTGTCGTACTCGACACCGGCCGCTTCGAGCCCGATCCCCTCGACATTGGGCGAGCGGCCGACGCCGACGATGATCTCATCGACCGTGACGGAGGATTTCCAGTCGGCGTTGACGAGGTCGGCGATCTTGTTCCGTCCTTCAGTCCTGACGGAGACAACCTGCGTATTCAGCCTTATCTCGACGCCGTCATGGGCGAGCGCGTCGGAAACGATCTGCGCGGCGTCGCGCTCCTCCCAGGGCAGGAATTTCGGCTCGTTCTGGGCGATAACGACCTTCACGCCCAGCCGGGCGAAGGCCTGCGCCGTCTCGCAGCCGAGCGGGCCGCCGCCGATCACCAGCATCCGGGAAGGGCGCCTTGTCAGGTTGAAGGCGTTCTCGTTGGTGAGATACCCGGCCTCTTCGAGGCCGGGTATCTTCGGATCCAGCGGGCGCGAACCAGTGGCGACCAGCGCCTTTCGGAAGCGCAGCCGCGCGCCTTCCACCTCGACCGTATCGGGGCCGGTGAAGCGCCCCTCGCCGAAGAAAACGTCGATCCCTTCCTCGGCAAGCCGGCGGACGGAATCTTCGCGGCTGATACGCTGGCGGATGCGGCGCATCCTGTCCATGACAAAGGGAAAATCGACATCGATCCCGCCTTCCAGCCGCGCCCCGAAATGCCGGGCATTTTCCAGGTCGGCATAAAGGCGCGACGTGCGGATGATCGTCTTCGACGGCACGCAGCCGACATTGAGGCAATCGCCGCCGATCATGTCGTCCTCGATCAGCGCCACCTTCGCACCGAAGGCCACGGCACCGCGCGCGGCGACGAGGCCCGCCGGCCCGCCGCCGAGGACGACGAGGTTGTAGCAGGGCGCCGGCTTCGGATTGACCCAGTCATGCGGGCGGGCGCTCTCCAGATGTTCGAGGTCGCTGCGGTCGACAGGGAAGGAATTGGGCTTGTCCGGCCGGTCCAGCATCGCCGTCAGCTCCCGAACGCTTCCTGCGCGAGCCAGCCGCCGCGAAAGCCGGCACGTTGCAGGCCGGCGCGGATATAAGGGCTGCGCTTCATCAGGTTCCAGATCAGGCCGGAGCGGTAGTTCTCGATCATCATGACGACGAGCCCCTGGTCGAGGCCGTAATAGCCTTCCGACACCCAGCCTTGCGGGCCGAAACCGACCTGTCCGGCGAGCGTCGGGTTGACGGAACTCGGCAGCATATTCTCGCGGACGCAATCGGGATAGCGCTTGCAGAAACAGCGGAGCGCCGCGATCGCCTCGCGAGGCGCGAAGGGCAGCGAGGCCAGCGCCGCCCAGGGTGCAACCGTGCCGTCATCCGGTCCGTAGGGCACGCCGCGCGCCGAATAACCGAAGAAGACATGCTCCCGCCCATCGATCTCGATAGCGGGCCCGCCCGGCCCGTCATTCGCCGTGAGGCCCCAGAAATCCTTGCCGTAGCCGGCGAAGGAGTAGGGGTTGCGGCGCGCATATTCGCGGTGGATCAACGTCGCGCGCCGGCTGTTCTCGGCATAGTCGCAGTTCTTCTCGCGCATGAATTCGTCGCGGATGCCGGCGAAGTCGATCCAGGCATGCGAATATTGATGCATGAAAAGCGGCCCGCCATAGAGCACGTCGTGGCCGTAGATGTTTTCCCACTGGTAGGTCTTCGTCCAGGCGGCATAGCCGTCTTCTGGAACGGCGTGATCCGGCGAGGCGAGCGCCAGCACGTAGAGGATGGTTGCTTCGTTGTAGCCCTCCCAGCCATAATGCAGGAAGCCGCTTTCCGGCTTCCAGCCCTGCCGGAGCGTGGAGCGACCACCCATAGCCCATCGCCAGTCGGCACGGCGGTAAAGCGCATCGGCGCGCGAGCGGATCGTCCTTTCCTTTTCGCCACTGCCGGTGAAATAAGCCGCCGCGACGATGACGCCAGCAAGCAGAAGCGCCGTATCGACCAGCGAAAGCTCGCATTGCCAGACGCGCCTGCCTCGCTCCATGTCGATGAAGTGGTAATAGAAGCCCTTGAATCCGGTGGCGTCCGGATCGGACGATTGCAGGCCGTTCCAGAAGAAATCGAGCGTGGCGAGCGTGCGCTCGGCGGCCGCCTCTCTGGTCATCCAGCCGCGCTCTACCGCAACCGGATAGCAGGAGAGCGCGAAGCCGACGACGGCGATCGAGCAGGGCGAGTTGTCGCGCGAAGTATCGGCGGCCAGGCCGTTTTCAGGATTCACCCAGCGCAGGAAATAATCGAAGGCGCCGCGCTGGAAGCGTTCCAGCAACGCCTCGTCGGTCTCGATCAGCGAGTCATTTTCCGCGAGCATGGCCAACCAGACAACAGCTTGGCGCGAACCTCAAGTGCGCCGATCGCTGGGGCGGACGCCACCGTCCGCATCTGCGCCGGGAGCGGGCGACCGCATATGGAAACCGCACGCCCCTTACCCCACCCCTAACCCCTCCCCACAAGGGGGAAGACGCTGGCATCGCCTTCCCAGCAATCATCAACATTTGCGCCATGCGGCGCCAGAGCAGAGTTCCCCTCCCCCTTGTGGAGAGGGGCTAGGGGTGGGGGTTCCCTCATAGGCAATCGCCCGGCTTCATGAAGCGGCTACTTCCGCCGCTCCCGTCGCCGCGCTTGAGAGCCCCGCCTTGTCCTCCGCCTCATGGGCGAAAGCGCCCTGCCCTCGCGGGGCGCGCCACAGCTTCACGCCGCCGGTGATGCCGGCCTCGTTCGGCACGATGATAACGTTGTCCGGCACGATCTCGATCTTCCTCGCATTGCCGCCGCCGATATAGAGCACGTCGAAATGAAGCAGCGAGTACAGGATCGTAACCGTCTTCTCGACGCGCCGGTTCCATTTGCGCTTGCCATTTTTCTTCAGCGCCTTGTCGCCGACATAGTCGTTATAGGTGCCCCATTTGCCGATCGGATGCTGGGCAAGTTCCAGATGCGGCATCAGTTCACCCTCGCGGAAGACAGCCGTGCCGGCGCCGGTGCCAAGCGTAAGCACCACTTCGAGCCCTCGCCCGACGATGACGCCAAAGCCCTGCACCTCGGCATCGTTCAAGAGCCGAACCGGTTTGCCGAGACGTTCGGAAAGCTCGGCGGCGAGCGGAAAGTCACGCCATACCCGGTTGCCGAAATGCGGCGCGGTGATCACCTTTCCCTTGCCGACCACGCCGGGGAAGCCGACGGAGACGCGGTCGTAAGCAGGCAGCGGCCCGACCAGTTTCTCCAACGATTCCAGCATCACCTTGGGCGGGCACGGATAGGGCGTATCGATCCGGACCTCCTCGGCGATCATGTTGCCGTTCTCGTCCAGGACCGACGCCTTGAGGCCGGTTCCGCCGATGTCGATGGCGAGCGTACGTGGCCCCGCGTGGCCATTCGCCTTGCTTTTCGCCTTTCCACCCATGATCGTGCTCCAGTTCAATCCTCGGCTATGTCGTTTGATGCTTCATCAAGCGGGGGCCATGCACGTTTGCCGAATTTGGCAAGCAGCGTATCGGCTGCCTTCGGCCCAGCGCTTCCCGAAGAGTAGTTCGGGAAATCAGCCTTCTCCGCCGCCCATGCGTCGAGCATCGGCTGGACGATGCGCCATGTCTGCTCGACCATGTCGGCGCGCATGAAAAGCGTCTGGTCGCCGCACATCACATCGAGAAGCAAGGTCTCGTAGCCGACATTCGGCACGTCGGGGAACCAGTCGTCATAGCGGAAATCCATCTTGACGGCCGCAAGCTCGACTTCCGGGCCGGGGCGCTTGACTTCGAACTGAAGCGAGATGCCTTCGTTCGGGGCGATCCTGAGCACCAGCCAGTTCGGCGGCAGCGAAGCGACCGGCGTGTTGTGGA
>JBDZVC010000651.1:0-1677 GCA_040255475.1 Phyllobacteriaceae bacterium
CCGGGCCGAGCTTCAGGATCGAGGTGCGCTTGACGAAGTCGAGCACGGAAAGCCCCGAGGAAAAGCGCGCCGAACGCGCGGTCGGCAGCACGTGGTTGGAACCGCCGACATAATCGCCGATCACTTCCGGCGTGTGCCGTCCGATGAAGATCGCACCGGCGTTGCGGATCCTCGCCAGGAAAGGCTCAGGATCGCGCATGGCCAGTTCGAGATGTTCGGCGGCGATACGGTCGATGAGCGGCACCGCGTCGTCGAGCCTCTCCACGACGATGATCGCGCCGAAGTCGCGCCAGCTCGCCTCGGCCGTCCGCCTGCGGGGCAGGCTTTCGAGTTGCCGTTCGACGCATCGCGCGACCGCCCTGCCGAAATCCTCGTCGTCGCAGATCAGGATGGATTGCGCAGCGGCGTCATGCTCGGCCTGCGCCAACAGGTCGGCGGCGATCCAGTCGGGATCGTTCTCCGCGTCGGCGACCACCAGCACTTCGGAAGGCCCGGCGATCATGTCGATGCCGACCGCGCCAAAGACCTGCCGTTTGGCGGCGGCCACATAGGCGTTGCCGGGGCCGACGATCTTGGCGACCGGCGCGATCGATTGGGTTCCATAAGCAAGCGCCGCAACGGCCTGCGCCCCGCCCATCCGGTAGATCTCGGAGACGCCGGCGATGCGGGCAGCGACCAGCACCAGCGGATTGAGCGCGCCGTCCGGAGCAGGCACGGCCATCGCGATCCTCTCCACGCCGGCGACCCGTGCCGGCACGGCGTTCATCAGCACCGAGCTCGGATAGCTCGCCGTGCCGCCCGGAACATAGAGCCCCACCGACTGGATCGCGGTCCAGCGGGAGCCGAGCTCCACGCCGATAGGGTCGGTGTAGCGATCGTCCTTCGGCTTCTGCCGTTCATGATGGGCGCGGATACGCTCATGCGCGAGTTTCAGCGCTTCCACCGTCTTGGGGTCGGCCGAACCCATTGCGGCGTCGATCTCGCCTTCACCGATGCGGAGAGGCATGCGCGCCAGGTCGAGCCGGTCAAATTTTTCAGAGTAATCGAACAGCGCCGTATCACCCTCCTCGCGCACGCGCCGGATGATCGCGCGGACGGAGGCGTCGACATCCTCCGATACCTCGCGCTTGGCGGCGAGAAGCGCGGCGAATTCGGTTTCGAAAACCGGACTTTTGTGATCGAGCGTGCGGGCCATCTTGTGCTACCGGATTCAGGCGAAATGCGCGGGGCGGGACGAAGTTTCCCAGGCTGGTCCGAGATCGGCAAGCCGTGCCTCGATGAATTCGACACCGAGCTGGATGGTTGCACCGCCGGCAAAGACGAGTTCGATCGTGCCGGCCGGAGCCTCGCCCGAGATAAAGCGGACGGCGAGAAGCGACAGCACATCCTTGATGTTCTCCCGGTCGATGCCAGTGCTCCGGACCGAAAGCACATGCTCGAAATGAAGGACGCTGCGCCGCCTTTCATATTTGCGGCGGAAGAGGCGGCGTTTGCCGTCGCGGACGAAGCGGTTCATCGGCACCAGGAACCATTTCCGTGCCGGGCTGTAGTCGATGTCGCCGATCTGCATCAGCGCATCCTGTATATGCGCGGAGATGACCTTCAGATCGTCTTCATCGAGAGCGGCAAGCTTCAGTTGGTCCATGGGGTCCGCCCGGGCCGGTCGGCGGCATGCCA
>JBDZVC010000652.1:0-1676 GCA_040255475.1 Phyllobacteriaceae bacterium
CGCGTATCGAGGCGCAGCACAAGCGCGGCAAGCTCACCGCGCGCGAGCGGATCGAGCTCTTCCTCGACGAAGGCTCCTTCGAGGAGTTCGACATGTTCGTGGAGCACCGCTCCACCGATTTCGGCATGGAGAAGACCAGGATCGCCGGCGACGGCGTCGTCACCGGCTGGGGCACGGTGAACGGGCGTACCGTCTTCGTCTTCGCCAAGGATTTCACTGTCTTCGGCGGCTCGCTCTCCGAGGCGCATGCCGAGAAGGTCATCAAGGTGCAGGAGATGGCGCTAAAGAACCGCGCGCCGATCATCGGCTTCTACGACGCAGGCGGCGCACGCATACAGGAGGGCGTGGCGGCGCTTGGCGGCTATGCCGAGATCTTCCAGCGCAACGTACTGGCGTCGGGCGTCATCCCGCAGATCTCCGTCATCATGGGGCCCTGTGCCGGCGGCGACGTCTATTCCCCAGCGATGACGGATTTCATCTTCATGGTGCGCGATACCTCCTACATGTTCGTCACCGGACCGGACGTGGTGAAGACCGTCACCAACGAGACGGTCACGGCGGAGGAACTCGGCGGGGCTTCCGTCCATACGACGAAATCCTCGATCGCCGACGGCGCCTACGACAACGACATCGAGGCGCTCCTGCAGATGCGGCGGCTGATCGACCTCCTGCCCGCGTCCAACACAAGCGAGGTGCCGGCGATCGACTGCGCGCAATCTGCGACGGAGAACGACCATTCGCTCGACCTTCTCGTTCCCGACAATGCCAACAAGCCCTACGACATCAAGGAACTGGTGCTGAAGACCGTCGACGAGAACGATTTCTTCGAAATCCAGGCTTCCTTCGCGAAGAACATCGTCACCGGCTTCGGCCGCATAGAGGGCCGCACGGTCGGCTTCGTCGCCAACCAGCCGATGGTGCTCGCGGGCGTGCTCGATAGCGATGCCTCGCGCAAGGCGGCGCGCTTCGTACGCTTCTGCGACTGTTTCTCGATCCCGATCGTCACCTTTGTCGATGTGCCCGGCTTCCTGCCGGGCACGGCGCAGGAATATGGCGGCCTCATCAAGCACGGCGCCAAGCTGCTCTTCGCCTACGCCGAGGCGACCGTGCCGAAGATCACCGTCATTACCCGCAAGGCCTTCGGCGGCGCTTATGACGTGATGGCCTCGAAGCATCTCAGAGGCGACATCAACTATGCATGGCCGACGGCGCAGATCGCCGTCATGGGCGCCAAGGGTGCGGTCGAGATCATCTACCGCAAGGACATTGCCGATTCCGAGAAGATCGCCGCTCATACAAAGGCATATGAAGACCGCTTCCTGTCGCCCTTCGTCGCGGCGGAGCGCGGCTATGTGGACGAAGTGATCATGCCGCATTCCACAAGGCGGCGCGTGGCAAGGGCGCTCAGGATGCTGCGCAACAAGGACCTCGCGAACCCCTGGAAGAAGCACGACAACATCCCGCTATAGCCGCTCGAGGAAACAGGATGAGCCTCGCTGTGAGCCGCAGTGAGGCTCGACACTCTCCTCCCCTTCTGCTATTCCCGCGCGCGCTGTTTATGGAAACGCAGGCCGGTCGGTAGTCCGGCAGCCCCGCTCGGTGGGGCTCGAAGCCCCGGCACCACATCGGGGTCCACAGCCAGGAAGATAAATCAGGCCATTCGCTCGCGCGGCTTT
>JBDZVC010000177.1:0-8455 GCA_040255475.1 Phyllobacteriaceae bacterium
TCAGGAAATAGAACGGCGCCTCGCGATCCACCTCGTTGCCCATCTCCTTCGCGTGCTCGACATAATTGCGGCCGACGCAGAAGATGCGCGCGACGGGGAAAAGCTTGTCCTCGCCGACCACGGTAAGCGCGGCCTGTGGTTGCGGGGGAAAAAGGTAATCGCTGGTCATGAAGGGTGCCTCGGCAGTTCTCGGTTGACGCACTTTTCACAGGCCGGCAGTCCGGCGTCAACAATGATGGCATGCCGGATGCGCACCATGTCGTCAGGCCGTCCTGTTCGCTGGAAGAACCATCTGCGTTTGCGTAACGATAGCGGCCACCTTGCCGTCGGCGCGCGTGATTGTCGTCTGCCATACCATCGTTGCCCGACCGCGATGCAGCGGCACGCAGACCGCATGGGCAGTGTCGCCGAGCGGGACCGGCCGCAGGAAGTTGGTCTTGCTTTCGAGTGTCGTCGTGGTGAAACCCTCGGCAAGGTTGAGCGACGTGGCAAGTCCGCCGAGATTGTCGGCCATCGCCATGATGGCGCCGCCATGCATCACCCCGTAGCGATTGTTCAGGCTCTCGCCGGCGGCAAGTTCGGCCTCGACCCGATCAGCCGCGGCCGCAGTAACGCGGAGCCCGATCAGATTGGCAAAGGGAGGCTGGTTCGCCGCGATCGAGCGAAGGAAGGGTTCGTCTGTCTGATTCATTCGCTTTACCGGATCATGGCTTGTCGTCCGCCGCACGATCTACCACGAACCGGAGCGAATGACAGGGAGGCAAGTTATCCTGCTGACACCGCCCTCCAGCCGCCGTACCGCTTTCCCAAATCCTCCCAAGGGGGCTTATTCATTCGCCTCCGCCAACCGGTCCGGGCAAGCAAAACGAATGCACAGGATTGCAGGGAGCTCCGGGCATCCAAACGCTTGCAAACGGGAATCCTGCGTCGAAACCTATACCCGATCTCGATATTCTATCACGCTGGACAATCATCCATTGATTTCGTTTGACATTCGTTTTCCATTCGAAATAATCCATACAGGCTTTCGAAATGCATCGGATGCCGTACTGCAAAAAGCTTGGAGAAATTCGAGTGGAGGCACGCCCGATCCATGACGTTTTCGTCATCGGCGGCGGCATCAATGGGTGCGGCATCGCGCGCGACGCGGCTGGACGTGGCTACTCGGTCTTCCTGGCGGAGATGAACGATCTGGCGAGTGGGACCTCTTCCGGCTCGACCAAGCTCATCCATGGCGGCCTGCGCTATCTCGAATTCTATGAGTTCCGCCTCGTACGGGAAGCCCTGAAGGAGCGCGAGGTCTTATGGGCTAATGCACCGCACATCATCTGGCCGATGCGTTTCGTGCTTCCTTATCAGAAAGGACTGCGGCCGGCATGGCTACTGCGGCTTGGCCTGTTCCTCTATGACCATCTCGGAGGGCGCAAGCTGCTGCCGCCGACCCGCACCATCGACATGCGCCGGGACCCGGCAGGCAGGCCGCTGAAGAAGCTGTTCTCGAAGGCTTTCGAATATTCTGATTGCTGGGTGAACGACGCCCGCATGGTTGCTCTCGTCGCCCGCGACGCCGCGGATCGTGGCGCGATCATCCGCACGCGCGTCAAGGTCACGGATGCGCGCCGGGAGAACGGGCTGTGGCGCCTCACCATTCTCGACACCGCCACAGGCCGCGCGTCGGAAGAGCATGCGCGCCTCCTGGTCAACGCGGCCGGCCCCTGGGTCGATACGGTGCTGGCCGGCACGCTCGGCCGGAACAACGTCCACAATGTCCGCCTTGTTCAGGGCAGCCACATCGTCATCCGCAGGAAATTCGAGGATCCGCGTGCCTTCTTCTTCCAGAACAGGGATGGCCGCATCATCTTCGCCATCCCCTATGAGGAAGACTTCACACTCATCGGCACGACCGACCGGGATTACGACGGCGACCCCCATGAGGCGAAGATCAGCGAATCCGAGATCGACTATCTCTGCGCGGCGGCCAGCGAATATTTCGCGGAGCCCGTCAGGCGCGACGACATCGTCTGGACCTATTCCGCCGTCCGCCCGCTCTTCGATGACGGCGCCTCAAAAGCGCAGGAAGCGACGCGCGACTACGTCATCAAGGCGGATGCGCCGAACAATGAGGCGCCGCTCATCAACAGCTTCGGCGGCAAGATCACCACTTTCCGCAGGCTGTCGGAAGCGGTGCTCGAAAAGATCGGCGAACATCTTGGGGCGCGCGGCAGGCCATGGACGGCCCACGCGCCGCTTCCCGGCGGCGATTTCGCGCCGACAGGGTTCGACGCCGAAGTATCGAAGCTCATGGCGGACTATCCTTTCCTCGATCGGGTGCACGCACGGCGCCTGGCAAGGCTCTATGGGACAAGGGCGCGAAAGATTCTCGGCTCTGCCAAAACGACAGGGGACCTCGGGCGCTGCTTCGGTGCTGATCTTTACGAGGCCGAGATACGATATCTTATCCGGGAAGAATGGGCACTGACGGCTGAGGATGTCCTGTGGCGGCGCACGAAGCGGGGATTGAGGCTTTCCACGGAGGAGGCCGGGGCTTTGGCCGACTTCATGCGTGATGAACGAAGCCGGAGGATGAGCACGGCGGCGGAATGAGAGCCGCCCGGAAGGGACAATGCTTGAACTGAAGAATGCCTCGAAGGCTGCGGGAAGCACGAGGCATTGAACACCCTGCTCGGCCCGGCTCTTTCGGGAAGACAAGCTTGAGAGCTTGAGGCAGCCGATGGGCAAGATTCGACGCGCCGAATTCCGGCTCAGCCTGCGCGATCGTCAGCGACCGCCACTCACGTCGAGTATCGCTCCCTGGACATAGGAAGCTTCGTCGGAAAGCAGCCAGACCACGGCATTGGCGATCTCTTCCGCGGTGCCGGGGCGCCCTGCGGGAATGGTATCGGCGACTTTCCGGGCGCGGTCGGGATCGCCGCTGTCGGCGTGGATTTCGGTTTCAATCATTCCGGGCCGGATCGCGTTGACCCGTATGCCTTCACGTGCGACCTCGCGCGAAAGTCCGATCGTCATCGTATCGATCGCTCCCTTCGACGCTGCATAGTCCACATAGAGGCCCACACCTCCAAGCCTCGCCGCCGCCGAGGACATGTTGACGATGGCGCCCCCTTTGCCGCCATGACGCGTGGACATGCGCTTTATGGCTTCCCGCGCGCACAGAAACGAGCCGAGCACATTGACGCGCAAGAGGCGCTCTATGCGCGCCGCACTCATCTCGTCGACACGCGCCACGAGGTCGACGACGCCGGCATTGTTGACCAGGGCATCGAGGCGGCCGAACCGCTTGTCCACCGCCTCGAACATCGCCATTACATCGGCTTCAGTCCCGACATCACCCCTGACGGCGAAGACTGCGCCGCCGCCCGCCTCGATCTCCGCCACGACCTTGTGTGCTGCCTGTTCATTCGAAGCGAAATTGACGGCGACCGAATAGCCCGACTTGGCCGCCAGCCGACACACCGCCGCACCGATGCCCCGCGAGCCGCCCGTGACCAGAACTGTCTTCATAGTACTGAACTCCCGCCGTAGTGCCTTTCTCTCCCGGTCTGATGCTGCGCCACCGTCGATCAGCTCCGCTCGACAACGAGGAAATCGCACAGCAAAAGCACAGGCGAATCAGCCACATCCAGCCCCCAGAACACAGGATATTCGCCGTCGCCATAACCGCTGGTGAAGGCCGCCACATTACGCGGATCGCCCTTGATCGGGCAATGGAGGCCGGCTTCCTCGTCAGAGAACGACTCGAGAAACACATCGAAGATATAGCCTTCATAGTCGGGATTGTTGTCCTGCTCGGCGTTGTCGCGAAGATCGATGAGGTCCTGGGTTTCCATGTCCATGAAACCCGCAAATCCGCTATCCACTATGCACCCGCCGCTGTAGTGCGGGGAATTGCTGCCATCGACGATCCATTCTACCGGCGCGGTTTCCCAGCGGGCGATCCGTTCCATCGAAAGGCGCAACAGCGCGAACGCGTTTCGATCTTCATGAGCGAAAGCAGAGACGAGGTATCCACCAGGCATCACGGAGCGCTTGAGAGGTTTGGGACCAGACATGCCGGGTGTAGGATCGCGGACCAGCAATCGCCCGCTTGGCAGGTAAAGCTGGCCAAGACCGGCTTGCCGCAGATCGTGCGCCGCTAGCTCGCTATCCGCCGCTTCCGCGAGGCGGAGGACTCGGCGTTCCCCGGCAGGCTCCCCCGCCACCGGGCCTGCCTAAAGATCGAGCACCAGCCGTTCGGGATCCTCAAGACTCTCCTTGACGCGCACGAGGAAGGTCACCGCTTCCTTGCCGTCGACGATGCGATGATCGTAGGAGAGCGCCAGATACATCATGGGGCGGATGACCACCTGGCCGCCGATCGCCATCGGCCGCTCCTGGATCTTGTGCATGCCAAGGATGCCGGACTGCGGCGCGTTCAGGATCGGCGTCGACATCAGCGAGCCGTAGACGCCGCCATTCGAGATGGTGAAGGTGCCGCCCTGCATGTCGGCGACCGAGAGCTTGCCGTCGCGCGCAGCCGCACCCAGCCGGCCGATCTCCTTTTCGATCTCGGCAATCGACATCTGGTCGGCATCGCGCACCACCGGCACAACGAGGCCGCGATCCGTGCCGACCGCTACGCCGATATGGCAGTAGTTCTTGTAGATGATGTCGGTGCCGTCGATCTCGGCGTTGACGTTGGGGATTTCCTTCAGCGCGTGTGTGACCGCCTTGGTGAAAAAGCCCATGAAGCCGAGTTTCACGCCGTGCTTCTTCTCGAAGACGTCCTTGTATTTGGCGCGGAGTGCCATGACCGCGCCCATATCGACCTCGTTGAAGGTCGTCAGCATGGCGGCAACGTTCTGCGCATCCTTCAGCCGCCGCGCTATGGTCTGACGGAGCTTGGTCATGCGCACGCGCTCTTCCCGCGCCTGGTCGTCGACCGGTGAAGGCGCGCGCGCCTCGCGCGGCGCCTCGGCAGGCTGCGAGGCGGCGCCCTTCGAAAGCGCCTCCAGTACGTCCGCCTTCAGGATCTGCCCGCGCTTGCCCGAGCCTTCCACCTGACCGGCGGAGACATTCTTCTCCGTCATCAGCTTGGCGGCGGAAGGAGCCGGCGGCATGGCGCGCTCCCCGGCCGGCTCCTGGCCGACAACCTTGGCGGTCGCGGCTGCCAGCGGCTTTTCCTCGACCGGCTTCGCAGGTTCGGCCTTCTTCGCTGGCGCCGCCTTGCCGCCACCTTCAGCGATGGAGCCGAGCAGCGCGCCGACCTCGACCGTCTCGCCTTCCTTGGCGGCGATCTCGGCAAGCGTTCCGGCGGAAGGCGCCGGCACTTCGATCGTCACCTTATCGGTCTCGAGTTCGACCAGCGGCTCGTCAATGGCAATAGGGTCGCCCTCCGCCTTGAACCATTTGCCGATGGTGGCTTCGGTGACGGACTCGCCAAGGGTCGGAACGCGGATTTCGGTAGCCATGGGGTTTTTCCGTTGCCTGGGGTTGTTTGACTAGCCGAGCGCGTCTTCGAGAAAAGCCTCGAGCTGCGCACGATGTTTCGACATCAGGCCGGTCGCGGGCGATGCGGCGGCCGGGCGGCCGGTATAGCGCACGCGCTGATGCTTGGCGTCGATATGGGCAAGCACCCATTCGAGATAGGGGTCGATGAAGGACCAGGCGCCCATGTTCTTGGGCTCTTCCTGGCACCAGGCCATCTCGGCATTGCGGAAGCGCGACAATTCGTTGATGAGCGCCTTCGCCGGAAACGGATAGAGTTGCTCGACGCGCAGAAGGTAGATGTCGTTGATCCCGCGCTTCTCGCGTTCCTCGTAGAGGTCGTAATAGACCTTGCCCGAGCAGAGCACGACGCGGCGGATCTTCGAATCCTTGACGAGCTTGATCGGCTCGTTGCCGAGATATTGCGCGTCGTCCCAGAGCAGCCGGTGGAAGGAGCTTTCACCCGACATCTCGGCGAGCGTCGATATCGCCTTCTTGTGCCGAAGCAGCGACTTCGGTGTCATCAGGATGAGCGGCTTGCGGAAATCGCGCTTCAACTGCCGGCGCAGGATGTGGAAATAGTTCGCCGGCGTCGTGCAGTTCGCGACCTGCATGTTGTCCTCTGCACAAAGCTGCAGGAAGCGTTCCAGCCTCGCCGAGGAATGCTCCGGTCCCTGCCCTTCATAGCCGTGCGGCAACAGGCAGACGAGCCCCGACATCCGGAGCCACTTGCGCTCGCCCGACGAGATGAACTGGTCGAAGACGACCTGAGCGCCATTGGCGAAGTCGCCGAACTGCGCTTCCCAGAGCGTCAGCGCGCGCGGTTCGGCAAGCGAGAAGCCATATTCGAAGCCGAGCACCGCCTCTTCCGAAAGCATGGAGTTGACGACCTCATAATTCGCCTGCGCGGGCGAGAGGTTGTTGAGCGGGATATAGCGGGTCTCGTCCTTCTGGTCGTAAAGCACCGAGTGGCGCTGCGAGAAGGTGCCGCGCTCGGAATCCTGGCCGGAAAGGCGGATCGGATTCCCCTCCATCAGGATCGACGCGAAAGCCAGCGCCTCGGCCGTGGACCAGTCGATGCCTTCGCCTGTCTCGATCGTCTTCGCCCGATGCTCCAAGAATCGCAGGATCGTCCGGTGCGCCTCGAAGTCCTTGGGGATTTCGGTCAGCTTGCGGCCGATTTCCTTCAGCGTCTTGGCCGGAACGGCGGTCTTGCCGCGCCGCTGCTCGTCCTCATTGTCGGCCTTCCTGAGGCCTGTCCATGCGCCGTCGAGCCAGTCCGCCTTGTTGGGCATGTAGGACTGACCCGTTTCCCATTCCGCTTCGAGATGGGCCCGCCACTCGGCCTTCATCCGGTCGAACTCTTCCAGGGTGATGAGCTTTTCGGCGATCAGCTTTTCGCCATAGAGTTGCAGCGTCGTCTTGTGCGTCCGGATCTCGCGATACATCAGTGGCTGCGTGAAGGACGGCTCGTCACCCTCATTATGGCCGAAGCGGCGGTAGCAGAACATGTCGACCACCACCGGCTTGTGGAAGATCATGCGGAACTCGGTCGCCACCTTGGCCGCATAGACGACCGCTTCCGGATCGTCGCCATTGACGTGGAAGATGGGCGCCTCGATCATCTTCGCCACGTCCGACGGATAAGGTGAAGAGCGCGAGAAGCGCGGATCGGTGGTGAAACCGATCTGGTTGTTGATGATGAAGTGCAGCGAGCCAGCCACGCGGTGCCCGCGCAGGCCGGAAAGGCCGAACATCTCGGCCACAACGCCCTGGCCGGCGAAGGCGGCGTCGCCGTGAATCAGGAGGGGCAATACCTTCGACCGCTCCTCCAGCGGTATCATCTCCTCGCGCTTGCGCCCGAAGACGATATCCTGCTTGGCGCGCGCCTTGCCCATGACCACGGGATTGACGATCTCGAGATGCGATGGGTTCGCCGTCAGCGACATATGCACCTTGTTGCCGTCGAACTCGCGGTCCGAGGACGTGCCCAGATGGTACTTCACGTCGCCAGAGCCTTCGACATCGTCAGGCGTGAAGGAGCCTCCCTTGAATTCGTGGAAGATCGCGCGGTGCGGCTTGCCCATGACCTGGGAAAGCACGTTCAGGCGGCCGCGATGCGCCATGCCGAGCACGATCTCCTTCATGCCCATGGCGCCGCCGCGCTTGACGATCTGCTCCAGCGCAGGAACCAGGGATTCTCCGCCGTCGAGGCCGAAGCGTTTCGTGCCCTTGTACTTCACGTCGAGAAACTGCTCGAAGCCTTCCGCCTCGACCAGCTTCTGCAGGATTGCCTTCTTGCCCTCCGACGTGAAGGCAATGCCCTTGTCCGGCCCCTCGATGCGCTCCTGTATCCAGGCCTTCTCCTCGGGGTTGGAGATATGCATGAACTCGACGCCGAGGGTCGAGCAATAGGTACGCTGGAGAATGTCCAGCATCTCACGGACGGTCGCAAATTCCAGCCCGAGCACATTGTCGATGAAGATCGGCCGGTCGTAATCGGCTTCGGTGAAACCGTAATTCTCCGGCGACAGTTCGTTATAGTCCTCCAGCGGCTTGGCGATGCCGAGCGGATCGAGATTGGCATGCAGATGGCCGCGCATACGGTAGGCTCGGATCATCATGATGGCGCGAACCGAATCGCGCGTCTGCTGATGGATTTCGGTCTCGCCGACCTCCGCGCCGGATTCCGCCGCCTTCGCCTTTACCTTTCGCTCGATATGCTTCTCGACCAGCGCCCAGTTGCCGTCGAGCGCGGAGACAAGTTCGCCGTTGGCGACAATCGGCCAGCCGGGCTTCTTCCAGGATGCGCCCCGGGCGTTGCGGATGACGTCGTCGGAATCGTCCTTGAGAGAATCGAAGAAGGACCGCCATTCGGCGTCTACCGAATCAGGGTCCTTCTCATACTGGGCCTGGAGTTCCTCGACATAGCTGGCATTGCCGCCATAGAGGAAGGAGGTGAGCGAAAACT
>JBDZVC010000178.1:0-8449 GCA_040255475.1 Phyllobacteriaceae bacterium
CGCCGCCGCCCAATGCACTTCGTAGCCAGTAGCCCCCCGCCCTGACCCTGAAATTTCCTCGATCAGCATGATAGATTTGTTTGCTAACGAAATGTAGATCGCAGAATTTAGTCTGCGTCTCAATCTCTATAGTTTGCGTCTCAATTTAAGTTGTTTTACGGAAATCGCTTGGCGCTCCACCGAATCTCCTTCGGAACATCTGCATCATCGTCACGGGATCACCGAACCCTGCAAGAGCAGCCATTTGGGAGATTGTCATGCTCCTCGGGGTTGACTTCAGAAGTCTCATCATCTTGTGGAGGCGCATTTCTCGTACATAGCCGGCTATCGTCAGATCACGATCGGCAAAGCGTCGGTAGAGCGTTGCCCGCGAGCAGCCAAGTGCTTGCGCTATCCGTGCAGGATCGAGGCCCTGGTCGGCTAGGTGTTCGTCGATATATCGGCACGCTGCAACGAACAGGCCACCTTTGGCTTGCGGAATGCCTTCTTCGGGTAACAATGCCGCCCTGAGCGTCACGACCGCGAGGTCGATTGAACTCTGGAGCATGACCGCTTGCTCCTCGGGCGACAGCCCGTCCATGCCCTCCGCCAGCATCGTGAGTTGGCCCTTCAGGAACGGTGCCAATCTGGAAGAAGACAGGTGCCGTACTGCTTCGGACGCAGAGATTTTGCCGATCCCTGTCCCGATTTCCGCAAGCGGAAGGCAAAGATGGAGGCCGCGATGCCTGCTCCAGCGAATGCGTGACGGCGTGGCGGCGTTGTAAAAGAAGAGATCTCCTGCCCCCGCATTCGTCTCGGTATCGTCGCCTTCGGCCTGCTGGCGAGTTCCGGCAAGCACGACACCCAAATTGATCTCGTCGTCGCCGTCGCGGCTGATGTGCTCGGTCGTGCGGGCACCGGTCATTTCATCGGAATTGTAGGTGAAGAACGCGCCCCGGCGGGATACGACGCCTTTTACGATGGCCGAGAATTCCTTCTCCGGCTTCCGGATCGCATTGAAATTATAGAAGACGGTGTCGCACCAGAAATCATAGGCTTCCTGGGCACCCACCATGTCTGTGGACACCTCGCGCCTTGTGCAGGGTTCATTTCCTGCCGACCGTAACCAATACGGTATCCGCCGACCTCCTTCGGGCCGGACACCCCTCTCTTCGCCCATGGTACCCGACCCGGTGAATCAATTTCGCAGGGTAACCCGACTGGCGTCATATTCAAACCAAGCGATTCCTCACTGCATTATTGGAAATTTCTCAGTGGCGTAACCGTCGTTCCTTGCCCGACGCTCGATCAGGATTTGTGCTTCATTCAAAGTGTAGATGATCTACTTGGCAGTGTAACTCTTCCGTATCATTCCGTGCTCCTTTCAAAGCCCAAAACAGCCGAAACTCCAACCCTCAAAATGGGCCATTTTTCAGCAGCAGGCCGATACGCGATACCGCTTTTGCTTGCGGCGAGCCATCGGGCGTCGTCACTAAATTTGTTGTTAAATTATTCTGATCATCGTCCTTTTGCAGTAGCTCTCCACGGGGCGATTAACCATGACTCCTCGATAAAATCGCGATAGCTTGGTAATGTCTGGCGCCTGGAAATCCCTATGGGCGGGGGAAGACAGAGGCCGGTGATGCGGGGCGAGGCCGAATACTGGAAGGATGGCGTACAAACCATCGCCGTCGTGGCGGATCATACACTGATCCGCACGAGCGTCGTCAGGTTCCTTAGATACGAGCTCGCCGATCGCAACTTCGTCGAGCTGGTATCGACCGACGAGCTTTCAAGCGTACGTGGCAAGGACGTTTGCCTTGTTGCCCTCTGCGTGGCCGGCAAGGACGTCACAAGCGACGGCATTCGCGAAGACCTTGAAGCCGTCAGGCGCCAGTTTCCCACGGCTGCCATCGCGCTCCTTTCCGATACGGACGATATCCTGGCGGAATCCCGGGCGCTGGAGATGGGCGTGCGTGGCTATTTCACCAATTCGCTTCCGATCGACATCGCGCTGGCCGGGGTCCGGCTGGTTCTGGCCGGCGGCGTCTTCTGCCCGCATCCCCTAGCAACCTTGAAATACAGTTCCGGAAGCGGTCCTGGCGGCGGACGGCCCGAACCGAATATCCAGGCGGACTATGAGCCTTTCGAGATGACCAGTCCCATGCGACGTGAGGGGATCGCAGGCTTCACGCCTCGTGAAACAGACGTTCTGGCCGAACTGCGGCTCGGCCATTCGAACAAGGTCATCGCCGGCAGGCTCAACATGTCCGGCAATACCGTCAAGATGCACCTCCAGCACATCATGCGCAAACTCCACGTCCAGAACCGAACGGAGGTGGTGGTCCTTTTGGCCCCGAAAGTACCTGCCTGGTCCAGGGCGGCTACGGCGGAGCCCCTATCAAACGGCTCCGCGCCGTGAAACTGACAAGATCGGGCGAGGACATGGCTCAATTCTCCCGGAACGAGCGGTTGAAGCTGTCGAAAAGCGGCCGGAGCAGATAGAAGGCGACGCTGCTCTCACCGGTTTCGATGAGTGCCTGGGCAGGCATGCCGGGCACCATCTCTATGCCGCCCGCCTGCGTCACCCGCTCGTCCGTTATATGGATCGTGGCGGCGTAATAGGGCTGTCCGGTCTGCTTGTCCGCGAGCCTGTCGGCGGAAACGTAGGCGACCTCCCCCTTCAGCAGCGGAACACGGCGCTGGTTATAGGGCAGCAGATGCACCAATGCCTTCAGCCCAGGATGGACGAGATTGATATCCTCGGGCCTGACATGGGCCGAAACGATCAGCTGGTCGGCGGCCGGCACCAGGTCGAGCAAGGGCTCGCCCGCGCCGACCACACCACCCGTCGTATGGACGCGCAAATCGACCACCACCCCGGCTTCAGGCGCCTTCACATCGGTTCGTGACAACTGGTCGTCTACGGTCCGCAGACGGTCGTCCAGTTGCAGTATCTGACTTTCGGTATCGCGGAGATCCTGGGCAATCTCGTTCTGGCGGTCGCTTTCGGCCTTCACCAGGTTGGCCTGCGCTTCATTTATCACCTGATAAGCGCGTGAGATCTGCGCTGCGGTTTCACCGATCTGGCCGTCGAGATCGGCTCTGATCTGTCCCAGATCGAGGAGTTTGGTCTTGCGTTCCACGCCCTTCGCCACCAGCGAGGTGATGGCGTTGAGTTGTTGACGGGTCAGTTCAGCTCGGATCGCCAGGGCCTCCCGCTGTGCGGTCAGGCCGACAATTTCCTGTTTGACCTCATTCATCTTCTCTTTGGTGATGGCAATCTCTGACTGCATCACCATATGGCGTGCCTCGAATATCCTCTGCTGCCCGGAAAGAATGGCCTGCATCGATGTATTCTTCCTGGCCAGCGTCACCATCGCCAGGGGGAAGCTGATCTGATCTTCATCCCGCTGTTCGGCGACAAGCCGCATATGGCTGGCCTCGGCATCCCATAGCTGGGTCTGGAGGCCCTCGAATTCGGCACGCGACTTGGTATCGTCGAGTTTGATAAGCACCTGTCCGGCAACCACCGCCTCGCCGTTCTTCACCAGAATGTCGTGCACGATGCCGCCTTCCAGATGCTGGATGGTTTTGCGGCTCGATTCCGGTTCCACCACGCCGGTGGCCATAGCGGCGCTCCTGAGGGGAGCCAGCATCGACCACACACCGAAGCCCAGCAGGAAGACGCCGATGAGGAGATTGCCCATCCACGCCACGGCGCGAAGCTGCGGCCTGGCCGGTGCTGCTGCCGGCGCTCCGTAGATCGGCCGTCTCGGCGACGGGCGAGCCGGCGGTACCGGAAGTTGGCGACGCGCGACGGGCGCGGCCGAGACCTTGACCGGCCGGCCTGCCATAAGAACAGGCATCACGATCCTGCCCAGCGCCTGGTCGCGCATCGATCTGGGATCAACCCAGCCCGAGATCGCGGACGCAGCGTGTTTCAGCATTTCGGGGCGCAGGGTGAAGCCGAGTTGCATGTCCGCTCATCCCGTCCTGACAGCCGACCGCTTGGGCGGCGCGAGATAATTCTCGAATATCTTTTCGCTATCGCCGAAGGCAGCGATGGTGCCGTTGCGCAGGATCGCGATCTTGTTGGTGACAGGCAGGATACCCATGCGGTGGGTAATGATGACGGTGGTGATCTGCTTGGCCTTCAGCCGCTCGATCGCCTCGAACAATATCCTCTCGCCTTCGTAGTCGAGGCTTGAATTCGGATCATCGAGCACGACCATGACAGGGTCGCCATAGGCCGCCCGCGCCAGGCCGAGCTGCTGCCGCTGGGCGCGCAGTAGAACGCTGCCGCCTTCACCGATGTCGGTCTCATAGCCTTGCGGCAACCGCATGATCGTTTCATGCAGGCCGGCGAGCCTCGCTGCCTCGATCACCTTGAGCGGGTCAGCATCGTCGAGCCTGCCGATGACGTCCTTGACCGCGCCGCCGAAGAGCTCGATGTCCTGCGGCAGATAGCCGATCCTGCGCACGCCGGCGCAGCGGCGCAGGGCGGAGATGTCGACCCCGCCAAGCAGCGCGCGTCCGGAGGTGGGCCGCGAAACGCCGGCGATGATACGGCCGAGCGTCGATTTGCCGGCACCCGAGGGACCGATCAGCGCCAGGCAATCGCCTGCCGACAGGCGCAGGCGAATGTTGTTCAGAACCGCCGCCTGCGAAGCCGGAAACGTAAATCCAACACCTTCGAGCACGAGATGCCCCTTAGACACAGGCAACGTTATGGCCATGCTGGGCGAGTTCGGCGAAACGGCTTCGAGAATCCGGTTGAGGCGCTGGAATGCATCGCGCGCCAGGGAAAAGCCGCGCCACGCGCCGATAGCACCCTCGACCGGCGCCAGCCCTCGGCCGAGAAGAAGGCTGGCGACGAAGATGATACCGGGACTACTGTTGTCCACCAAGACCAGCCATGTCGCGGCACCCATCACAAGGATCTGGGTGAGCGTACGCACGGATTTCGACATTGCGAGCATGATCTCGCCTCGCCGTACCGCCGTGTCCTGCGCCATCCGCCCGGCTTCGGCATCGCACATAATCATGCGCACCGCGCCTTCCTGCATGCCCATAGCGCGGACCATGCCGAGATATCTCAGGGTGGTGGAAAACCGCGAATAGCTCCTGACAAAGGCGAGATTCGCCCGCTCGTGCGGTTCGCGGGCTGCAAACTCGGCCATAATGGCGAAGAGAAGCAGCAATAATGCGCTTGCCAGCCCGATCATGCCGAGCAGCGGATGAACCAGAAAAAGCAGGAGCAGGAAGGCAGGCGCCCACGGAATGTCAAATAGCAGGGCGCTGGAAGGAGAATCGAGGAAATTCCTCAGTGTGGAAAGATCGCGGTAGCAGTCCGCGGCTGCAACCGCGTCGGCACGGGCGGCATATTCGAACGAACCCGTCAGCACGACCGGCCGCATCCTCTGGTCAAGCCAACTGCCGATGCGCGAGAGAGCCGCGCGCCGCACGACGTCCAGAACCGACCCTACCACCACCGCCACGGCGACGATGATTGTCAGCATTGCGAGCGTGTCCGCGCTGCGGCTGGCAAGCACGCGGTCGTAAATCTGCAGCAGGTAGATGGACGGCGCCAGAAGGAAAAGATTGTAGCCGCAGCTATAGAGGAAGACGAGGCCGAACGCCCCCGCACAGGCCTGCAGCGCCATGACCAGAGGCGTCGTCTTGCGCCTGGATTGGCTGAGCGCCATCCCCGATTCTCCTCAAGGAAGCTTTCGACGCCCTCCGGCCGAAAGACGGGCCGGTCAGGCGATCGTTTCAGGATCGTTCCGGGGCGATGGAGCCGGCGGCCATGCCGCCGGCTCCGAAGGCGAAGCCTCAGACGGGCAGATGGCTCAGATCGATATCGACGAAGCTGTGGTCGATCGAGCTGGTGAAGTTTGTCGTCGTCGTACTGGGGTCCGAATGCACCAGCGCCGTCGAGACGTCACCGCCACGTGCCATGTTGCCGTTGCCGCCATTGCCGCCGACGCCTGCAAGGATATTGGCATGCTGGTCGGCAAACAGTTGCGTATTCTGGGTGGCGCTGGTGTCGGCATGAACCGCCGCCACATCACCGCCGCTCAATGCGCCCTGATTGCCGTTGGAATTGGCGCTACCGCCGGCTCCACCGGAACCGTTGTTGGTGATAGAGGACAGAAAGCCGTTTTCCGCCTCGGCTCCACCGCCGTGTCCGGCGGTTCCTGCGCCCCAGTCAGCCGTTTGCCACAGGTGGTCGCCATTGTGCAGATCAACGTTGGAACCGGTCACAGCCTGCGTGTTCTCCACATAGGCCGAAGGGTTGTAGTTGATCGTTCCGTCATTGTAGCCATCGCCGCCATTACCGGCATTGGCATTGCCAGCATGGACGTCGCTCAGGTTAATCGTGTCGGACATCGTTGGGATTGCCATGGGAAAGTCCTCCGCTTTGATCCTGGCCCCCGCAGTTGCTACAGGCTTCCGGCGCCATGACCGGGAAGGGAGCCGCATCAGAAACAGTGCTCGCGATGCCCTGCCGGGACCAGATAGAAATTGTGGCGTGTCCTTTCGGGTGGGGTGGGGTGTAGCCGCAGAAGGGGGGCCGCCGACCGCGCTTGAGCATCTTCGCTTTTGAACACGGCATCACCGGAAGCAGCCCATGGCGACCAGACCGACCTTGCAATGTGCGGACGGCTATTCGGCCGCCAAATAACAGCCGATCACGAACGCTCAATGCACTCTCGCGCATGTCGCCGCGACGCCCGAGGTCGTGCCTGAAAGGGCCAGTGCCGGTCTTCAGCTATGCAACAGGCCGAAGATATCGTCGACCAGCGAACCGTGCGCAGCACCGGTGCTGTTGTCGCCGCCACCCAGTCCGCCCACGCCGGCGATCTGAAGCGCATGCTGATCGGCAAGGACATGGTCTATCTGCTGGGCATCGGCCGTGCCGCCGGCAGGCACGGCGATATTCATGGGCTCGAAGTAGCCGACATTAACATTGACGACGCTGCCGTTGGACACGCCTGTCCCGCCGCCGCCGGCCGCCGTATCGCCGGTGAAGATCGTGTCCGAAGCCATATTGAAGCCGCCGCCATTGCCACCTATGCCTGCAATCTGCACGCCGCCCTGGTCAAAGACGACATTGTTGGTCTGGTCGGCCTCTGCATGGCCTCCGGCCGCTCCGACAGCGATGTTTATCGGCGCGAAGATCGCAACATTCACATCGACCATACTGCCGAGGAAGATGCCATCGCCGCCGTGCCCGGCATAATTATCACCGGTATAGATGTTGGTCGCACCACCCGAAGGATAGGGAACATCGCTTCCGGCGACATTGCCATTGCCCCCCGAGCCTCCGATGCCGGCGATCTGGGTCGCGCCCTGCTGCAGGACGGCGTCATTGGTCTGGTCCGCCACGGCTGACGAATGCGGCCCTGCCGCGACGGCGGTATTGACAGGCGCGAACACCGCGACATCCGCGCCGACCAGCCCGCCCATGAAAAGCCCGGACCCGCCGCTACCCGCGTCATTGCTTCCGCCATCACCGCCAAGGGCTACGTTGCCGTCGCCCCCGTCGCCACCAAGACCGGCCATTTCCGTGGAATGCTGGTTGACGAGCGCGCCGTTGCCCTGGTCGGCGCTCGCAGTGGAATAAGGTCCGGATACGGCCGCGTTGGATGGAACGAATATGGTGCTGGGCTGACTGCTGATGACGCCCATGCTGATACCGTCACCACCGCTGCCGGCGGAGTTTATACCCGGCGTCACATCCAATGGCATCCATGTCGGTACCAGGGCAAGGTGCGCGGCGGCCGTGCCGGACAGTGTGTTCTGGCTGGCTCCGGTATTGTTCATATCCTCGGTATTCTGACGAGGTCCCGTCATCGCCGTCTCTCCGAACCAGCTTCTCCGATGGCGCTGAAGTGACCTCGCCAGGGGGACTTGCTTCGACCCGGGCCCGTGCAACTCCGGAAGGATGTCACCCGGAACCGCTCGTATTATGAATGTTGTTCGAGAGGAAACGGAGCCTGCAATTCGTCTACGCCCGTTCAGGTGGGTAGGACGCGGTGGGAGGTTCCACCGGGCTTGAGGGATCGAGCTAGCCTCACGCCGTTGTCATCAATTCGCGTCGAACTTCGACCCCTAGAATCTTATGGCGAGCCTTGCATTGAAGCCGTTCTGCACCGCGCCGCTGCCGAACTGGCCCTGATAGGCGACGCCAAGGGTTGCTGCTTCGGTGAGGTTGAGGTCGAGCCCGGCTTCGACGAGGGCGGCATCCTTTGCGATCGGCACTCCGGCGATGTCGAAAGGATCGCCGCCGGCGAAGGCATGGGTAGAAAGCGGCGTCACGTCGCCGAAGGCATGGCGCCAGCCGAGCGTGCCGCGCGCCGTTGCCTTCATGCCGCCGAGGCCGAAGGCGGAGGAGAGATGGATGCCGAGCGTGGTGAAGGTCGTATCGGTGGTCCCGCCACGGACATGGAGCGCTGCCACGCCG
>JBDZVC010000179.1:0-8437 GCA_040255475.1 Phyllobacteriaceae bacterium
CGCTCACTCATGATAACTCCTCCTGGCAAAGCGGACTAGATGAATTGGTCGGCGGCATTCTTCGCAAAGCGCAGGACCAAAAGCAAAGAAGATTATTCCCCGAAGCGGGACGAAGGCGATGTCAGCGGCATGTTTTCAGCTGGCCGGATGACCATCCATTCTATTTCGAGCGGATTCCGAAACTCTGGAAGCCGCCGCGCATGATCGGCTTTTTCGCCGATAGCACGCCCGAATTGACGCCGTTCCAGCCGATCTCGCCAGAAAGCTTGCCGTATTCGATCTTGGGGCAGCGATTCATCACCACCTTCAGGCCGGCCGCTTCCGCCTTCGCCGCAGCCTCGTCATTGCGAACGCCGAGTTGCATCCAGATCACCTTCGGCAGCGGGTCGAGTGTCAGCGCCTCGTCCACGATCCCCGGCACGGCGTCCGATGCGCGGAAGATATCGACCATGTCGATCGGATGGGGAATATCGGAAAGGCGCGCATAGACATGCTGGCCAAGGATTTCCTTTCCCGCCTGTCCGGGATTGACCGGATAGACGGTAAATCCCTTCGCGATCAGGTATTTCAGCACAAAGAAACTGGGGCGAACGTCATTGGCCGAGGCGCCGACCATGGCGATGGTCCTGACGCTGTTGAGAATGCCGGAGATATAGTCCTGGGGATAGGTGTCGTGGTTCATGTCGGAAGCTTGATGTTACCGTTCTCGTCGATCGGAAATTGGGGGTTGTGCGCGACCTCCCAGCGATTGCCCTCAGGATCGGCGAAATAGCCGTACCAGCCGCCCCAGAAGGCCCGGCCTGACGGCTTCACGATGCGGCCGCCTGAACGCTCCGCCTTGGCCAACACCTCGTCCACCTCCGCGTCGGAGCGCGTGTTGTAGGCAAGATAGACACGAGAGACGCCCTCCCCGAACACTATCCCCGCGTCCGGTTCGGCCGACTTGCGCGGAAAAAGCGCCAAGATTGCGCCGCCCATCTGGAAGAAGGCGACGCCGTCGTCGATGCGATGCCGCTTCAGCCCCATCGCTTGATAAAAGGCGGCCATGCGGTCGAGATCATCGACCGCGATGGTGATGATCGAGATACGTGCTTCCATCAGTCGGCGCCGGCGATCATTCGCCCGTCCATTGCGGCTTGCGCTTGCCGATGAAGGCGGCGATGCCTTCCTCCGCATCGTGTGCCAGCATGTTTTTGATCATGACGCGGGAGGCGCTGTCATAGGCTTCGGCGAGGCCGAGACCGGCCTGCTCGTAAAAGCCCTTCTTGCCCATACGAACCGCCGTCGGCGATTTTGCAGCAATGGTTTCCGCGTATTTATTGACGATCTGGTTCAGATATTCCGGCGGTACGACGCGGTTGACCAGACCGTAACCGCGCGCCGTCTGTGCGTCGATCATCTCGCCGGTCAACAGCATCTCCATCGCATGCTTGCGCGAGATGTTTCGCGAGAGAGCCACCGACGGCGTCGTACAGAAGAGGCCGACGTCGATACCGTTGACGCCGAACGTCGCCCGGTCGGTCGCTATCGCCAGATCGCAGCAGGCGACGAGTTGGCACCCGGCGGCGGTTGCGATGCCGTCTACCGCGGCGATCACAGGCTTGGGAAGGTTGACGATCGACTGCATCAGGCGCGAGCAGGTGGCGAAAGTCTCCTCGAAATAGGCCTTGCCCTTGTCGGGATCGGCACGATGCGCCGTCATTTCCTTGAGGTCGTGACCCGCGCAAAAGAGTTTCCCGGCCGCCGCGATCACCACGACACGAACCGAGCGATCGTCGCGGGCACGGTCGAGTTCGGCCTGCAGGAGCGCCATCGTCTCCATCGAAAGCGCATTGGCCGGCGGATTGGAGAGCGTGAGGACGAGAATCCCGTTGCGCAGTTCCGAAAGCACAGGACCTTCGGGCGCTTCCGGTCTGAGCTTCAGTACCTCGGCCATTGTCTTTCTCCGCGCATCTACCTACCGATGCATAGCTAATGCCCGCTTCCTGCGAAGGAAAGGCGTAAAACGACGCGACCGACCGCCAAAGAGGAACGTATGACGAAGAAACTCGCACCGGTGATGACGGCGGAAGAAGTGAACGATCTTCTTCGCCAGGTCTTTCCGCAACTCAACAAGGACAGGGCGGACTATGTGGTGACGGAGGTATTCCCCGGCGGCTGCACCATCCGCCTGAATGCTGCATACGAGCATCTGCGTCCCGGCGACACGGTTTCGGGAGTCTCGCTTTTCGCGCTGGCCGATCTCGGCGGATATGCCTGCGTGCTCTCCCATGCCGGGCCGGACGCCCTGTCGGTGACGACCAACATCTCGATCAATTTCATGCGCAAGGCGGGAGCCGGGCCGGTCGACGGCCATTGCCGCATCCTCAAACTCGGCCGCAGCCTGATGGTCTACGACATCGAGATGGTGGCAGGGCCGGATCAGGAGATCGTCGCCCACGCGACGGGAACCTATTCCATTCCGCCGAAACGGGGCTGACGCTCACCCCTCCAGAATCTCGAGGTCGAGCTCCGCAAGCCGGTCCGCGTCCGCCACGGCATCGATGCCGGCAATCTGGCCGTCGACAATGCTCAGCCTGAGAACCAACAGCAGGCGCTCGCCGGGAATAACGGCGACATCGACTACCCCGTCGATAAAGGCAGGTCGCGCCGCCTGTGCACGGCCGTTGAACAAGGCCGCGACTGTCGTGGCACCCCGGGCCTCCCCTTGCTGGCCAAGCCGCGTAGCCGTCTCATCGGGAGTAAACACCACGTCGGGGGCGAGCAGCGAGAGTAGCGCCGAGAAATCACCACCGCGCGAGGCCGCGATAAAAGCGTCGACGATTTCGCGTCGACGCGCATTGTCGATCGCGCCGTCCGGCCTGACGCCTTGCACGCGCCGGCGGGCACGGCTGGCGAGTTGGCGGGTTGCATCATGCGAGCGGCCGATCACGGGCGCGATCTCCTCGAACGGCACGGCGAACATGTCGTGGAGCACAAAAGCGACGCGCTCCGCGGGGCCGAGCGTTTCCAGCACCGCTAGCATGGCGAGCCCGACGGAATCCGCCATCGCGATCTGTTCTTCGGGCGTAGCATCAGTGGCAGCCACGGAAGGCTCTACCGGGATCTCCTCTCCGGCCATGTGTTCAAGCGAATCTTCCCGACGCGATTTGCGGGCGCGCAGCATGTCGAGGCAAAGCCGCGCGACCACGGTGGTCAGCCAGCCGCCGATGTTGCCGATCGATTGCGCGTCGGTTCGGCTGAGCCTCAGCCACACCTCCTGTACCGCATCCTCGGCTTCGCTGCGCGATCCGAGCATGCGGTAGGCAACCGATTCAAGGCGCGCGCGATTGGCCTCGAATTCATCCGCCAGAAGATTTTTCGCGATCACGGTCACATTCCTTCTTCGCGTTCCGTCATGGTCATGACGAACGGATCGCCGTGAGTGTGACAGACACGGTCGAGCGATCGGCAGTCAATATCCAGATCGAACCGTATGAACAGAGATAAAACGAAAGGAACATGACCATGCACGCACGAATGAAACATCCCGTCTTCGTCCTGCCGGACGCGTTGAAGGCACTGCATGCTCTCGACAAGGCAACGGCAGCCGACGGCCTGCCCGCCGTCACGCGCGAGCTTGTCCATCTGCGCGCGAGCCAGATCAACGGCTGTAGCGTCTGCGTGGACATGCATGCTCAAGGGCTGAAGCATGCAGGACAGGACGACAAGCGCATTTTCGCGGTGGCCGCATGGCGCGATACGCCTTATTTCAATGATGCCGAGCGGGCTGCACTCGCCCTGACGGAGGAATTGACGCGTATCGCCGATAAGCCGGAAGCGGTTTCGGACGCGGTCTGGGCGGAAGCGGCCGCCCATTACGACGAGACCGCACTCGCCGCGCTGATCATCCAGATTGCGCAGATCAATGTGTGGAACCGCCTCAACGCATCGGTGAAGCAGGTAGCCGGCCAGAAGTGGAATTGATCTCCAAGTCGCCCGAGCAGATGCGGTACTCTAGTACCGCATCTGCAATCTATTGTTTTTACTGAATTTTCTTCTACGATCGTTCAAACATCGATATTGACGCCGCACCCGCTCTCCCTTATAAGCCTGCCTGCAGACAGCGGCCGCGACGGTCGCCGTTTTGTTTTTGGCGCAGGGCATTGACCTCGCGGCAATTGAAGCAACAAGAAACGCCTTCCTACGATCTGTTCGAGGAAGGTCCGAGTGAGAGAGAACGAGATGAAGACCTTTTCGCAGAAGCCTGCGGAGGTGACGAAGAAATGGGTGCTGATCGACGCGGAAGGTCTCGTCGTCGGTCGCCTCGCCTCGATCGTCGCCAACATCCTGCGCGGCAAGCACAAGCCGACCTTTACCCCGCATGTCGATGATGGCGACAACGTCATCGTCATCAATGCCGACAAGGTCGCCCTTACCGGCAAAAAATACACCGACAAGGTGTACTACTGGCACACCGGCCATCCGGGCGGCATCAAGGAGCGCACGGCGCGCGACATCCTGGAAGGCCGTTTCCCCGAGCGCGTCGTCGAGAAAGCCGTGGAGCGCATGATCCCGCGCGGTCCGCTCGGCCGCCGTCAGATGAAGAATCTGCGCGTCTACGCCGGCGCCGAGCATCCGCACGAGGCACAGCAGCCCGAGGTGCTCGACGTGGCGAGCCTGAACAGCAAGAACAAGAGGGTCCAGTAATGGCCGACCTTTCCTCCCTGCAAGAATTGGGCGCCGCGACGGGCCAGACCGAACAGGCCGCCCCCGTCCATGTCCAGAAGCTCGACAAGTCGGGCCGCGCCTACGCCACCGGCAAGCGCAAGGACGCCATCGCCCGCGTCTGGATAAAGCCGGGTAGCGGCAAGATCACCGTCAACGACAAGGAATTCGCTGCCTATTTCGCGCGGCCGGTGCTGCAGATGGTGCTGCGCCAGCCGATCGTGGCGGCAAATCGCGACGGCCAGTACGATATCGTCGCCACGGTTGCCGGCGGCGGCCTTTCCGGCCAGGCCGGTGCCGTTCGCCACGGCATCTCCAAGGCGCTGACCTATTACGAGCCGGGCCTGCGCTCCGTGCTGAAGAAGGGCGGCTTCCTTACCCGCGACAGCCGCGTGGTCGAGCGCAAGAAGTACGGCAAGGCGAAGGCCCGCCGCAGCTTCCAGTTCTCCAAGCGCTAAGCATTTTAGCTGCCGTATCGACGGTGAAGCCCGCGAAGATCACTCTTCGCGGGCTTCTTCCTGTCCAGTGCCCAGCCACGTACACCTGAAGCGCTCCGCGGCATGCCCCAACCGGACAGGACTGCCGGCCGGCCGTTTGCCTGTGCCATTCCGAGGCACGTTCCGTGCCGGTTTGGGACAGGGCGGGCCAGCGATCCGGCTCCCTGCTTTGGGGTGGCAATTTCCGCGCCAGACGGATAGGCATGCGGACCGCCACGGCCGAAGAGGATGCTCATGCCTTCAAAGTCGATCGACCATGCCTTTAGGGCCGGCAGTTTCACCGGTGCCGCCGAGGACCCGACCTATGCCGGCGCGCTTTCCTTCATGCGGCGGAAATATTCGAAGGATCCGGCCGGTGCCGACGCCGTGATCTGGGGCATTCCTTTTGATGCGGCGGTCTCGAACCGGCCGGGCGCCCGCTTCGGCCCGCAGGCCATCCGCCGCGCCTCGGCGATCTTCGACAACGACCCGCAATATCCGTTTCACCGCGATCTCTTCGCTGAGCTTGCGGTCGTCGACTATGGCGATTGCCTGCTCGACTACGGCAACCATCAGAAGACGCCCGCGACGATCGAGCGCGAAGCGGCGACTATCCTCCGCTCCGGCGCCAGGCTGATCTCGCTCGGCGGCGACCATTTCGTCACGTGGCCGCTCCTGAAGGCGCATGCGGCGCTCCACGGTCCGCTGGCGCTCGTCCATTTCGACGCGCATCAGGACACGTGGTTCGACGACGGCAAACGGATCGACCACGGCTCCTTCGTGGCGCGGGCGGTGCGCGATGGCGTCATCGATCCCGAATGGTCGATCCAGATCGGTATCCGTACGCACGCGCCGGAGGATTTCGGCATCCGCATTCTTTACGGCCACGATCTGGAGGAAATGCGCGTCTCCGATATCGTCTACGCGATCCGCGAGCGCACGGCCGGCCGCAAGGTCTATGTCACCTTCGATATCGACTGCCTCGACCCGGCCTTCGCGCCCGGCACGGGAACGCCGGTCGCCGGCGGTCCCTCCTCCGCGAAGATGCTCTCGGTGCTGCGTGCGCTCGGCGACCTCGACATCGTAGGCGCCGACGTGGTCGAGGTCGCCCCCGCCTACGATCACGCCGACATCACCGCGATCGCCGGCGCCAGCGTCGCGATGCACTATCTCGGTCTGCTGGCGGAGCGGAAGGCGAAGAGAACCGCCGCCGAGAAGAATTAAAACAAAGGGAGACGGCCGCGCGGTATCGCGCGGCCACGCTGCAGAGCCTTAATTCACCTTCGCATAGGCAAGCAGGCTGCCATGCGGCGTGCGTGCCGGCCACGGATGATAACCCGCCTCGATCAGTTTCGGGCTCGAACTCCCGTGATCCGTCCTCAACGCCGGCGTGTGAGAAGCAGTACCCGAACAATCACCCGAAACGGTCGTCTTCACGCGCGGCTTGCCGTGGCCGGTAGCGTCATACTCCATCGTCCGCGTGCAGACATGGCCACCCGACATCGTCGAGACACTGGAATAACCCTCGGCGCCGGGCGGCAGGTCACGAAGATCGACGCTCAGCACGCCGGGGTGGTCGAAGGCCATCCGGTCCAGTCGGCTCATCTTGCGCAGCATGGCGTCGGCGTCGCGATCCATCATGGCCGAAATGCGATCTATCATGGCAAATGGCGAACCGACCCCGAGGGAACGATCAGCCGGGAGGAAACGGGGCGCGTCCGGCAGCGGCGCGAAGCTAACCGCCGGCGGCTGGTCGCCCACGTAGCGGATGTGCTCGACAGAACCATCGGGCAGCCGCACATCGAGGACGTGGCTGTTGATGGAATGGGCGGCCGCCGTGCCGGCCAATCCGACAATGGCGAGAGCGGCTGCGCTGGCGATGATTGCTGTACGGTACATTTGCACAATGAACTCCTGCAGTTTGGAGGGATACCATCCAATCGTGCATTCCGGACGGAATGCCTTGGGAAGTCATGTGGCGGGACATAACGCAAGAGATGATCCGCGCCTATTTGGCAGCTTTGTGGCAACGCACCCTCTGCGACGCCGCGACGCGGTGCGGCTCCGCTTTTATGAGTCGATTGCATCGCTTTCGCTTCTGCCCTATCTCCCTTGACCATCGGAGCGAGCAACGACCATGACGGCGAAAATCTTCATCGACGGCGAACACGGCACTACCGGGCTGCAGATCCGGGTGCGGCTGGCCGAGCGCCATGATCTCGACATCCTGTCGATCCCCGAGGAGCACCGCAAGGACGCTGCCGCCCGCGCCGATTTCCTGCGGCAGGCCGACATCGCCATCCTCTGCCTGCCCGACGCCGCCGCGCGCGAGGCCGTCACGCTGCTCGACGGCAACAATTCCACACGCGTCATCGACACCTCGACCGCGCACCGGGTCAATCCCGATTGGGCCTACGGCTTCGCCGAGATGACCGAAGGCCAGCCCGAGCGTATCGCCGAAGCGCGCTTCGTAGCCAATCCCGGCTGCTACCCAACCGGCGCCATCTCGCTGGTGCGCCCGCTTGTAGCGGCCGGCATGCTGCCCTCCGACTACCCGGTCACCGTCAACGCCGTTTCTGGCTACACCGGCGGCGGCAAGCAGTTGATCGCGCAAATGGAAGACGAAGCCAATCCGGACCATATTGCCGCGCCGCATTTCCTCTATGGGCTTACCCTGCAGCACAAGCACGTGCCGGAAATGCAGGTGCATGGCCTGCTCGACCGCAAGCCGATCTTCGCGCCGAGCGTCGGCCGCTTCGCGCAAGGCATGATCGTGCAGGTGCCGCTCCATCTGGGCGATCTCGACCGTGCGCCGTCGATGGCGGATGTCCATGGCGCGCTTGCGGCGCACTATGCCGGGCAGGATATCGTGGAAGTCATCCCGCTCGAGGCGAGCGCGAGGCTTCCGCGCCTCGACCCGACCGAACTGAACGGCACCGACCGCATGCGGCTTTACGTGTTCGGCACGCCTGGACAAGGACAGGTCAATATCGTCGCGTTGCTCGACAATCTCGGCAAGGGCGCATCGGGCGCGGCCGTGCAGAACATGGATTTGATGCTCGGCAACACCCGGCACTGAATGGACGTTCCCGCCTTTCCCGCGCGCTGGGAAGTCCACGATCCCGTTCTCATTGCCGATACGTTCAGTAGCCTTGTCTGGAAGGTGCGGCTTCGCAACGGCCGGCACGCGGTCGTCAAGGCCCTGAAGCCTTTCGACGATGTCGAGGACGAGTTGCGCGGCGCGCATTATCTCG
>JBDZVC010000653.1:0-1669 GCA_040255475.1 Phyllobacteriaceae bacterium
CGTCCGTCATGATTTCGCCCGAAACCGGGCGCGCTTTCGAAGCCTCGTTCATGCGGACCGGCCGTTTTTCGCGCGTTCGCATGATCGGTAGATCGGAAATGGTTAATGCTTCGCCACCGGGGTCCAAATGTGATCGCCCGAGCGTTTGGATTTAACCGGCCGTTAACCATACGAAAACCATGGTCGGCAGGGTGTTTTCCCCGGTGAGACGGGAGGGTTACGAGGGCAACGTCAAGGTGTTCCGCTTCGAAAATGTCGGACTGCGCTACGGGATGGGGCCAGAGATCCTGCGGGATATCTCGCTTCACATACCCGCGCGCTCGTTCCAGTTTCTGAGCGGGCCGTCGGGCGCGGGCAAGACGACGCTGCTTCGCCTGCTTTTCCTTTCGCTCAAGCCTACGCGCGGCCTCATCACCGTCTTCGGCAAGGATCGTTCGCGCATCATGCGGCGCGAATTGCCGATGCTGCGGCGGCGCATCGGCGTCGTCTTCCAGGATTTCCGCCTGCTGGACCACATGACGACGTATGAGAATGTGGCATTGCCGCTGCGCGTGCGCGGACGCGAGGAGGCGAGCTATCGCGGCGATGTGGTCGAACTCCTGAAATGGGTCGGTCTCGGCGAACGGATGCATGTGCTGCCGCCTGTCCTTTCCGGCGGCGAGAAGCAGCGCGCGGCGATCGCGCGGGCGCTGATCGAACAACCGGAAATCCTGCTTGCGGACGAGCCAACCGGCAATGTCGATCCGCCGCTGGCACGGCGTCTGCTCAGGCTCTTCATCGAACTCAACCGGCTGGGTACTGCCGTCGTCATCGCCACGCACGACGTGACGCTGATGGAGCAGGTCGATGCGCGGCGCATGATCCTTTCCGGCGGAAGGCTGGATATCTATGACTGAGCCGGCCGGAAGCGATACCTTCGCCGAAACCGGCGTAGCACCCGACGAGGAAACGGCGTCCCATGCGTCGGATGGCGTGCGCCCGCGGCAGGCGCAGCGTCCCATGGCGCCCATCGTGCCTAGCCAGAACATCGCCGGGCGGGCGTTGATCTTCGTCATCGCCATCATGACGTTCCTCTCCTGCCTGACGCTTGGCGCGGTGACGCTGGTGCGCGGCGCCGCCTCGACATGGGAAGGGCAGATTTCGCGCGAGGCCACGATCCAGATCAAGCCGACCGACGGGCTCGACATGGAGGATGCGCTCAAGAAAGCGCAAGCCATCGCCGCCCGCTTCAAGGGCGTGACCGGCGCTTCGATCGTCGGCCGCGAAGCGACGGCGCGTCTCCTCGAACCGTGGCTCGGCAAGGGGCTCGACATCGACGAACTGCCGGTGCCGCGCCTTGTCGTCGTCACCATCGATACCGCGCACCCGCCGGACTTCGCGTCCATGCGCGACCTCGTGAAGTCGGAAATCCCGAGCGCCAGCCTGGATGACCACCGCAGTTGGGTCGACCGGCTGATCGCGATGGCGCATATGACCGTGACGATCGGCGTTGCGGTGCTGGTACTGATGCTTTCCGCGACCGTGCTTTCCATCGTCTTTGCCACGCGCGGCGCTATGGCCGGCAACGGCCATATCATCGAGGTGCTGCATTTCGTCGGCGCCGACGCGCGCTTTATCGCGGCCGAGTTCCGCGGTCATTTCCTGATGATGGGGCTAAAAGGGGCAGCCG
>JBDZVC010000180.1:0-8401 GCA_040255475.1 Phyllobacteriaceae bacterium
GCGTTCAGGAAGAAATCCTTGATGACGTTGGCCTTGTAGCCGAGGCACAGGATGAATTCGTCATGCCCGTAATCGCTGTAATATTGCATGACATGGCGCAGGATCGGCTGGTGACCGAGCGGGATCATCGGTTTTGGCACGCTGTCCGAATATTCGCGGATGCGTGTGCCGAGCCCGCCGCAGAACAGAACAACCTTCATGACAAGTACTCCTCTGGGTCGATGACGGTCACGAAGGGAATGGGAACGACGAATTTCGCACCCCAGGCCGCAACGTGCCGCATCTGCCGGACGATCTCGTCCTTCAAATTCCACGGCAGGATCAGGATATAGTGGGGCCTGGCCTCGTCGATCGCCTCGACGCTCCGGATGGGGATATGCATGCCCGGCGTGAAATGGCCATGCTTGTGGGGGTTGCGGTCGACCGTGAAGTCGAGGAAATCCGTGCCGATCGCGCAATAGTTCAAGAGCGTATTGCCCTTGCCCGGCGCGCCATAGCCACAGATCGTCTTGCCGTCGTTCTTGGCGGCGACGAGGAAGGCCAGCAAGTCCCGCTTGGCGCGCCGCGCCCGCTCGCCGAAGGAAAGGTAGACGGTCATTTCCCTGAAACCGCGTCGTTCCTCGCGCTCCAGCAAGGCGGCGACGGCCGGTGAATCCACCCGGCCACTCCGCTCGTGCGCGAGATAGACGCGCAGCGAGCCGCCATGCGTCGGCAATTCTTCGACATCGATGAGTTTCAGCCCGTGCCGGCGCGCCATGATGTCCACGGTCGTCAGCGAAAAGTAGGAGAAATGCTCGTGGTAGATCGTGTCGAACTGGTTCTCGGCAACCAGCCGTTCGATATGCGGGAATTCAAGCGTGATGACGCCTTCGGGCTTCAGGAGGAGCGCCATCCCGGCCACGAAATCATTGAGGTCGGGCACTTGAGCAAGCACATTGTTGCCGGCGATCAGGTCGGCGCGCTTTCCTTCCGCGACCAGTTTTCTGGCAAGGGCGACGCCGAAGAATTCTACCAGTGTCGGCACGCCCCTGGCGACGGCTTCGCGCGCGACATTGGCGGCTGGCTCGATACCTAGCACCGGCACGCCGAGCGGCTGGAAGTGCTGGAGCAGGTAGCCGTCATTGCTGGCTAGCTCGACCACGAGGCTACTCGGCCCCAGATCGAACCGTTCCTTCATCGCCACGCAATAGCGCCGTGCATGCTCTACCCAGCTTGTCGAGTATGATGAGAAATAGGCGTAGTCGCTGAATATCTCGCGAGCGCTGACATATTCCGGCAACTGAACGAGGAAGCAGGATTCGCAGACCATAACACGGAGCGGGAAATAGGGCTCGACGCCGTCGATCTGGTCCGCTCTGAGGAAGCTTTCGCAAGGCGGCGACATGCCGAGATCGACGAAATTATGCTTGAGACGGGCACCACAGAGCCGGCACGTATGCAAGGGTTCGGCCGAAGTTTGCAGCCTTACCTCGCTGGCCTGGATATTCATGCGCTCCTCCGGATTTCGGAACGCGATCGGTCGATGCGTTCAAACTGCGAGCGCACCGACATTAGATAATGCAGAGCATGGCTGACGATCCGGCAATTCGATTGGCCGGAATAGTTCCATTGAACGACTGCACGACGCGTCTTCGTGTCCCTTTACGGACAATAGCCGAGAGTATCGTGCGGTCATTCACCCGAAGGCGTAAGCGAAGCGCGCCGTTCAGCCTTTCGTTCAGAAGGGACCATTCCGGAGGTGGATGTCGCCAAAGCCGGAAGCGCGGCATGCTTCAGCGCGATAATGATATGCCGGAAAGGGCAGGGATGCGCTTCGAGGAAACCGTGCTGAAGGGAGCGTGGCTGGTCGCGCCCGAGCCCATTCATGACGATAGGGGGTTTTTCGCTCGCAGCTTCTGTGTCGAGGAGTTCGGGCAGCGCGGACTGGAGACGAAGTTTGTCCAGCATTCCCTGTCGTTCTCCCGGAAAAGGTATACCTTGCGGGGCATCCACTTCCAGCGCCCGCCTCATGCAGAAGTAAAGATCGTCTCCTGCAGCCAGGGCGCGATATTCGACGTCATCGTCGACCTTCGCCCCGATTCGTCAACCTACCGGCAATGGGTAGGCTTTGAACTGACCATGCAAAACAGGTTCCAGCTTTATGTGCCGAAAGGCTTTGCTCACGGGCATCAGACGCTCGTGGACGACACCACCGTGGCGTATCTGATTTCCGAGTTTCATATTCCGGCCGCGGCGAGCGGAATCCGCTACGACGACCCGTCGCTCGCCATCGACTGGCCGGCTCCTCCGTCGATCCTGTCCGACAGCGATCGGAAATGGCCGCCGCTTGAACCTGCCGGCACCGCTTAACGCTTCATGCTGCTTCCGACGCGGCAAGGAGGCCGTGTTCACGCAGCAGATCGGCCGCCACAGCCACTTCGTTGAAGGGCAGGCCGGAGCGCTCGGCTATTGCCAGAAGCGAATTGCTCCCATCGGCCAGGTTGAGGACCCACAACATTGCCATGGCCTTTTCGCTGGCGGATTTATCGCCGCCAAGTGCGCCATATAGGCCGCGGCGGCCGAGCTGCGGTTCACCTTTCGGGAAAAGGTTGAGCGGCGTCCAGTCCCTCTCGACAATGTCGATAGCCTCCACCAGCAGCCGATAGGAATCGGCGAGATATTCCGGCCGGATGAAATCCAGATTGTCAGCCGAAGTATGATATTCCGGGAAGGTAGCGAAGCTGCTGCGCTGGAAGAGGCCGACGGGAAGGTTGAAGCCTGGCGAGCAGAATTGCCGCTCATCATAGCCATAAGGCGAGAAGTCGAGGAGCCGCGAACCGCTAGCGCTCCGCAGCACATGCGCCATGGTCCGGTCGATGAAGGCGTCGTGACGGCGGCTCCTTTTGTAGCTCGGCCCGCCGTTGTCGCCGACGCAGGAGATCACAAGCCCGTGATCGATCAGCTTCACGCGGTCCTCGTTCGCCGCGAGCCATGCAAGCGCGCCGATCGTGCCCGGCGCGAACAGGAAGCGATAGGTGTAGCGGGTCCGCCGCTGGCTGAGATCGCGTGCGAGCAGCGTCAGAAGCGCCAGCCCGGAGCAATTGTCGTTCGCCATCGATGGGTGGCAGATATGGGTCGTGAGGAGGAATTCGCGCTCCGTCTCTCCTCTATGCACATATTCTCCATACGTCAGGTTTCCATCCTTCAGCCCGCTGTCGATACGGACGTGGTACGGGCCTGGTGCCATCGCCGCCATTTGCAGGTGAGGCATACAGAAACCCCAGTGTGGCGCGTAATAGGACGTTCGATAGGGGGTCACATCCGGCTGATCGGGAAGCGTGTAGATATGCTCCTTCAATTCCTCCAGATGCATAATCCGGTCGACGGGAATGCTGTAGTTCAGGACCGCTAGATTGCATGACCGGAAATCGAGAATCCGATTGCCGTTCATGTCTTCTATGAAAGCGTCACGGATCGCCCATTCCTTCGGAACCTCCCAATCGAGCACGCGCGTTCCGGTCGGTACCTCGCACCGCTCCAGGGGCAGATGCTGGCCGAGGATACGAAGCGTCTCGCGGACACCCTCTCCGGCGATACTTCGGCAGATCGGGAAGATCGCCTCGGCAACGGCGAAGATTTCCGCCCCTGTGGCGCAAGCGGGTGCTTCCGATGTTTCGGAGGGAAGGGATCGCAAACGTGCCAGTGACACGTCAGTGCACCGCCACCATCCGCCTGGCTTCCTGCGGGACCTCCTCGGCGTGACGTAGGTCGCTTCGCAACACGCCGGTCTTCATCAGGTGCCGGATATGGGCGATGCGCTGGAAGCGGGGCCCCTCGAACTCGTCGACCGTCAGGCGCGACGTCTTGATCGCCTCGTAGAGCTGTCTCGCTCCGGCGCGGGCGTCCCAGCGCGGTTTTGCGGCCGGCAGGACACGTGCCAGCTTTGAGAAATCCACCCGGTAGGAGCGCTTGTCCGGGCCTGCGTCGCTGGCGAAGGTCAGCTTGCAGTCCGGCACGACCTCCGTGACGATCTCGGCAATCTCGCGGATGCGGTAATTGTGCTCGGTCGAGCCGACATTGAAAGCTTCGTTCCAGACGAGCTCGGTCGGCGCGGTCAGACCTGCCATGAAAGCGCGCGATATGTCCTCGATATGGACGATGGGCCGCCACGGGCTGCCGTCGGATTTGAGGAAGATAAGCTTCTCGGTAACCGCCCATGCCACCAGATTGTTGAGCACGATGTCGAAACGCAGACGCGGGGAGAGGCCGTAGGCCGTCGCCGGCCGGAAATAGATCGGGCAGAAATTGCCGTCGGCCAACTCGGCAATGTCGCGTTCGGAAAGCACTTTCGACCGGCCATAGGCGGTGACCGGGTTAAGCTCCCCACGCTCGTCGATGAGCCCGTCTTCCGAGACGCCGTAATTGCTGCAGGACGACGCGAACAGGAAGCGGGCGACGCCGGCATTCTTGGCTTCCCGTGCGATCCTGACGCTTGCCTGATGGTTGATCTCGTAGGTGATGTCCGGATTGAGGTTGCCGAGCGGGTCATTGGAGAGCGCCGCCAGATGGATGACCGCGTCAAAGCCGACGAGATCGCGCCATGTGACGTCTCGTACATCCTTCCGGATCGCCGGTACGTTGGCGATCCGGCCACCCCGGGAAAACGTGCAGCGCTCATAGAGGTTGCTGTCGAGGCCTGTCACATCGTGCCCGGCCGCAAGCAGCATCGGAACCATTACGGAGCCGATATAACCTTGATGACCAGTGACCAACACTTTCATGGCATTCCTCCAGATCGATCCTTCGCAGGAAATTAACGTTCTTCTTCCTCTACCGACGACCGCCTCAATCGGATGAGCAGGGAGTGCAAGGCGCCTGCCGGATTAAGCCTTCCGTAGGGGATCACTCACCGGTCGTGGACTGGCTGGTCGCGGGGCCCATTTTCGAGTTTTCGCTGAAAAGGCCCGGATGCTTGTTCTTGAATTCGCTGGACGTCGCGAGGCCAGCGGCCACGTCCGCGCGTGTCATCGTGCCCGACGCCAGTTGTTTCATGTAGCTGATGCGGCCGTCATTGTCGGCGACGCGGTTGAGAAGCAGCTTGTAGAGAAAGCTGACATAGGTGCGGTCCGGCATGCCGAAGCTGCTATATCGGTCCTGGAAGGCACCGGATCGGAACATCGCCTCGATGAGGTCCGTGATCTTCGCCTTGCCTTCCTTAAGTCGGCCCGACCATTCCGTAAGCTCGACCGGGTCCGGCAGGGTGCCGAGCACCATGCAGTAGCTAAAGCGCACCCTTCGGATGTCGATCGGATCGGGGCCTTTGCTGGCTTCGTCCAGCCGGCATTGGGGCGCGGGAACAGACCATTCCCCGCCTCGGATGAGTGTCCGAGCGGTAGCATAAGCGGGTTTCGGCTCGCCGGTCCTCCAGCCACCATCCGGCTTCGGGACGACACGGACAAGCCCCATATAGGCTTCGTAGTCGGGCGCCCAGTAAGGCTCGTCCATCAACTCATAGACGAATGCAGCTTGCACCTTGTATGTCGGTGCGAGCTCTTTCAACCGCGTCATCATGGATTTCAACCCGCTCGCTTGCTCCTCGTCGCCGCGCTGGCTGCCGTAGGGGTTGTTGAACTCCGTGATCCAGATCGGATGGCCATATTCGGCGAGGCGCCTGAACGCCCATTCCGGATCCTGCCCATAAATATGCCAGACCGAGATGTCCCAGCGTATGCCGTCCTTCTTCATTCTCTCGAACGCACCGATATGACCCCAACCCGCCGTGCCCATCGCCTTGAGGATCGTCGGATCGACGGAGACGGTGCCGTCGGAGAGCCCTTTCAGGATGGCGCTCGCCTGTTTCCATCTTGGGCCATAATAATCGAGTACGTCGCGGCCAGATGCCGTGCCCCAGTCGCAGGGATATTGGGTGCCGTCGTCCCTCATTTCGCATGGCTTGATGAGGGTCGGATTTTCGGGCTCGTTGCCGAGCTCCCATACTCGGATATCGTTCTTGAAACGTGAGACGAGGCCGACCGCCAGGTCGAAGGCGCGCTGGTAAAGCACCTTCGGGTCGTTGCTGTCGAGGTCGCCAGGCGTGATGACCGGAAGGACCGCAATGCCATGCTTCTTGCTTTCCGCGACCAAGGCGGCCAATTCGTCGGCCTTGTCCATGCCGGAGATGTTCACCCGGTATGATTTCATGCCGAGATCGGCGAGGAAATCGAACTGTTCTTTGATCGACGTCCCCGGATAGGCATAGAAGGGATGCCCGTTCGCTCCCCAAAGGAATGCCGCCGAAGCAGGCGAAACGAGCGTGGCCAGCAGGGCCAGGCAACTCCAGATCTGCTTGAACATGAGGACCTCGCCTAGGATGTGTGGTCGATGCGGATGACGGCGAAGACGGTCCGCAACAGGATCATGAGATCACGATAAAGGGACCAGTTGCGCACATAGTGCGAATCGAGTGCGACGCGCTCGGCATAGCCGATGCTGCTTCTGCCGCTCACTTGCCAAAGGCCGGTGATGCCCGGCCGGGCGCTCAGATAGTCGGCGAGGGAAGCACCATAGAGCGGCAGTTCGTCCGCAACGACAGGGCGCGGCCCGACGCAACTCATGTCTCCGAGAAGCACATTGAAGAATTGCGGCAGTTCGTCGAGGCTCGACACTCTGAGAATCTTGCCGAACAGGGTGATCCTCGGATCATGCTTCAGCTTCTTGGTCTCGTGCCATTCTCGCGCGGCTTCGGGGTTGTCGGCGAGATATTGCTGCAGCGCGTCGGAAGCGTCGCGCCGCATTGTCCGGAACTTGTAGCAATCGAAGGGCTGGCCCGCGAAGCCGATACGTCTATGGGCGAAGACAATCGGACCGCCATCCGTCACCAGTGTGAACGCGGCGATCAGGAGCATTATCGGTGCGGCCAGAATTAGCGCGAGTGCCGCGACAAGGATATCCGCGAGCCTTTTTATGGCGCCTCCCAACGGTTTCCGGTGGATCGTTGGAAACCCTATCGTGCTCTTTGGAAACGCACTGTCCGAGGGCACGTCGATCAGAGGCTCTCCGGCACCGGCAATCGTGAACGGATCGGATATTCCTGCTGTCTGCGGGATGACGAAAAAACTTTGGCCGGTAGAGGCCATGTTTGGTGAATCGCTAGAAATCGACATTTGCCGACCGCCCTGTCGTTTCAAGCATTCTGAGAAGTGGGACAGCCTCGTCGCAAGAACGGCAATGGAGGTAATGCGGCAGGCTTAAGCCGGCGGTCACGGTTAGTTCCCTCGGCTACGAAACGGGCGCAGCTTCTTGCCACGGTTGGCCTCTGCCGGCGTCCGGCGGCGTGAAGGGGGATGGTATCCGCCGGGTTCCGGAGGCGAGCTGCCGATCGCTACATCTTTAGCGCTACGCGCTCTATTCGTTTTCCTGCGGCGAAACCGGATGCGCTTTGCCTAAACTGCCAGGCCAGGGTCTAGAGGGGATGTGTAGATGGCAGGTCTTACGGTGTCGGAGTTCGTGCAATCCGAGCGTCTCAGGGAAAGGGCGCGCCGGCTCATCCCCGGCGGCGCCCATACCTACGCGAAAGGCGATGACCAATATCCGGTCCTGGCTCCAGGATTCATCGAAAGGGGCGAGGGCTGCCGCGTCTGGGATGTCGACGGCAACGAATTCATCGAATACGGCATGGGTAACCGCACCGTCGGTCTCGGCCATGCCTTTCCGGCTGTCCTCGATGCGGCGATGACCGCAATGAAAGGCGGCTCGAATTTCGTGCGCCCGGCGCGCATCGAAGCGGACTGCGCCGAAACCTTCCTGCGCATCGTCCACGGTGCGGAGATGGTGAAATTCTGCAAGGACGGTTCCGACGCCACCTCTGGCGCCATCCGGCTTGCCCGTGCCTACACCGGGCGCGACCTCGTCGCCTGCTGCGGCGATCATCCCTTCTTCTCGACCGACGACTGGTTCATCGGCACGACGCCGATGAACGCCGGCATTCCGCGTGCGACGCGCCGCCTCACCCTCACTTTTCACTACAACGACATTGCAAGCGTCGAAGCGTTGTTCGCCCGTTATCCCCGCAAGATCGCCGCGCTCATTCTGGAGCCGGCGAGGAGCGACGAACCGATGGACGGCTTCCTGCACCGTGTCCAGGAAATCTGCCGCCGTGAAGGTGCCTTGTTCATCCTGGACGAAATGATCACCGGCTTTCGATGGCATGCAAGCGGCGGCCAGCATCTCTACGGTATTACCCCGGATCTTTCCTGCTTCGGCAAGGCGATGGGCAACGGCTTTTCACTATCTGCCCTTGCAGGAAAGCGCGAATATATGCGCCTCGGCGGGCTCGATCATTCCGACATGCCGCGTGTCTTCCTCCTATCGACGACCCATGGCGCGGAAACCCACGCCATGGCCGCCGGCATCGCCACGATGG
>JBDZVC010000654.1:0-1662 GCA_040255475.1 Phyllobacteriaceae bacterium
CGCCCCATTCGGCGGTGTTGGAGATCGAGTAGTTCATGTTGGCGATGCCGCCCTCATAGATCAGGTCGACGATCAGCTTCACCTCGTGCAGGCACTCGAAATAGGCCATTTCCGGCGCGTAGCCGGCCTCGACCAGCGTCTCGAAGCCGGCACGGATGAGTTCGACCAGACCGCCGCAGAGCACCACCTGCTCGCCGAAGAGGTCGGTCTCGCACTCTTCCTGGAAGGTCGTCTCGATGACGCCGGAACGGCCGCCGCCGATGGCCGAGGCATAGGAGAGGCCGAGATCGAGCGCGTTGCCTGACGCGTCCTGCGCCACCGCAACCAGGCAGGGAACGCCGCCGCCGCGCTGGTATTCCGAGCGCACCGTATGGCCGGGGCCCTTCGGCGCCACCATGATGACGTCGACGGTGGCCTTGGGCTCGATCAGGCCGAAATGGACGTTGAGGCCGTGGGCGAAGGCGATCGCGGCGCCGTCGCGGATGTTCGGCGCGATCTCGTTCTTGTAGATGTCGCCCTGAAGCTCGTCCGGCGTGGCCATCATCATGAGATCGGCCCATTTGGCGGCGTCGGCGACCGACATCACCTTGAAACCGTCGGCTTCGGCCTTCTTGGCGGTAGCGGAGCCCGGACGCAGCGCGACGGCCACTTCCTTGACGCCGGAATCCTTCATGTTGAGAGCATGCGCCCGGCCCTGGCTGCCATAGCCGATGACGACGACCTTCTTGCCCTTGATGAGATTGAGATCGGCGTCGCGATCGTAATAGACTCGCATTCCTGTTTCCTTCCTTTCGAGACAGTGGCCGGATCACGCCGGCCGGTTTTGTGCTCCGTAAAGAGCGAGGAACTGCCGCGTGGCCTCGGCCGCATCGCCGATGACCTCCGCTTCAGTCAATTTCGTCCGGTCGCCAAGCAGCAACCGCATCTGCACGTCGCGGGCGACCAGCCCGAAGAATGTGCGAAAGGCCGCTTCCGCATCGCCGAAGGCAAGAAGCTCTTTCTCGCGCCCCGCTTCAAGCACCGGCTTCAGCCGCCGCGCAAGGGCAAAGCGGCCATTTTCGAGCACGATCGCACCGAGGCCGGGCTTGTCGGATCCGGCATGTGCGACCGCCAACCGGTTGAGCGCGATCGAGGTCGGGCTGGAGACGACGCGCAGCCAGTCGGCGGCGAAGCCTTCCAGCGCGGCAGTCAGCCTGGCAAGATCGAGCCTTGCGCGATCGACCGGCTCGACGCGCACCTTCGATGCCTGCCATTGAACCGTCGCGGTTAGGAGGCCGTCGCGGTCGCCGAACCATTTATAGAGCGTCTCCTTGGAGCAGCTCGCCCGCCGCGCCACGCCGGCCATGGTGAGCTGGTCGCCCGCCTCCATCAGGAGCGCGAGCGCTGCGTCGAGCACGTCCTTCTGGCGCTCCGTGAGCTGATCCATCTCCATTGCGGCTATCCGGATTAGTCCGTACCGTACGTTACGGTACTGTTCTTGATTAAGATAATATAGCCTTCAAGGCAAGCATATTCGGGAAAGACGGGCGGCCGCAGGCTCTAAGCAAATTACGTGCGTCCTCTCGGCCGCCCACCCGGCGATTTCCGTTCCCGCCTGTTCCGCTGCTCCCGAGCCTCACCCTGAACCTGCCGAAGGGTCGCTCCGATCAGGTTCAGTGCTCG
>JBDZVC010000181.1:0-8397 GCA_040255475.1 Phyllobacteriaceae bacterium
GTCTGCACGATGACGGGGATGAACATGCCCCGGTAGCGCATGCGCTTCAGCACCTCGATACCACCAAGGTCCGGCATGACGAGATCGAGGATGACGACCGAAACGTCGTTCGCGTCGAGGAGCCTGAGCGCCACTTCGCCGCCTTCGGCCAGCAGCGCCTCATAACCGGCCTTCGTAACGGCGGCCTGTAGCAGGCGCCGCTGCACCGGATCGTCGTCGACGATGAGAATGGGACCGGTCATGATGACCCTGTCATGATGCGTCCGTTAATTTTTGCCAGTGTCGGATAGCATATGGATCATCCTGGCACAGGGTTCTAAATAAGCTTTCAAGAAAGCCGGTGAACGATTTCTTTAGACCGTGCGCCTGATCCCGATAGAGAGGACGACGATGCCGATGCGAAACGACCGCATGCCTGAACTTTTGCAGGCGCCGAGAGGCTCTGCGGCGGGAGCGCCCGCAGGCGCTCTCGGCAGTTTGCCGGAATGGAACCTTTCCGATCTCTATCCTTCGATGGACTCGGCCGAACTGAAAGCGGACATCGAGCGCGCAGGCACCGAAGCCGTCGGCTTCGAAGAGCGATGGAAGGGAAAGCTTTCCGCGGAGGCCGCGCGGCGCGCGGGCAGCCGTCTTGGCGAAGCGGTACAGGCCTACGAGGCGATACAGGAACGGGTCGGCCGCATCGTTTCCTATGCCGGCCTGATCTATGCTGGCGACACGTCCGACCCGAAACGGTCGAAGCTCTATGGCGACATACAGGAGAAGATGACCGACGCCAGCGCGCATCTGATCTTCTTCGAGCTGGAGCTGAACAATATCGACGATGCTGAGATAAAGGCGGCGCTCGAGGCCGACAAGGCGCTGGCGCATTACGAACCGTGGGTCACCGACCTCCGCAAGGACAAGCCCTATCAGCTCGAAGACCGGATCGAGCAGCTTTTCCACGAAAAATCGATCACCGGTCGAGGTGCCTGGAATCGCCTCTTCGACGAGACCATGACGGCACTGCGCTTCGCGGTCGATGGCGAGGAATTGTCGCTCGAACCGACCCTGAACATCCTGCAGGACGCCGATCCGGAGAAGCGGCGGAAGGCGGCCGAGGCGCTGGCCTCCGTATTCAAGGAGAATCTGAGGACCTTCGTCCTGATCACCAATACGCTTTCCAAGGACAAGGAGATTTCCGACCGCTGGCGCGGCTTCGAGGACATCGCCGATTCGAGGCATCTGGCGAACCGCGTCGAGCGCGAAGTGGTCGATGCGCTGGCGAGCGCGGTCCACGATGCCTATCCGCGCATCTCGCACCGCTACTACGCCATGAAGGCGAGATGGCTCGGCATGGACCGGATGAACCACTGGGACCGCAACGCCCCGCTGCCGCAGACACCGCAAACGACCATCGGCTGGGACGAGGCGAAGAACACCGTGCTATCGGCCTATGGCGCCTTCGCCCCGGAAATGGCCGATATCGCGCGCACCTTCTTCGACCGGCACTGGATCGATGCGCCCGTCCGGCCGGGCAAGGCGCCCGGCGCCTTCGCTCATCCGACCGTGCCGTCGGCGCATCCCTACGTGCTCCTGAACTACATGGGCAAGCCGCGTGACGTGATGACGCTCGCCCATGAGCTCGGCCACGGCGTGCATCAGGTGCTTGCCGCAAGGCAGGGCGCGCTGATGGCCTCGACCCCGCTGACGCTTGCTGAGACGGCTTCCGTGTTCGGCGAGATGCTGACCTTCCGCTCGCTTCTCGAACGCACGCGCGACAAGAGAGAGCGCAAGGCAATGCTGGCGCAGAAGGTGGAGGACATGATCAACACGGTCGTGCGCCAGATCGCCTTCTACGAGTTCGAACGCAAGGTCCATGCCGAGCGTCGCAACGGCGAACTGACCGCCGACCGCATCGGCGAATTCTGGCTGGAGGTGCAGGCGGAAAGCCTCGGACCTGCCATCCAGCTACGCGAGGGATACGAGACCTTCTGGTCCTATGTCCCTCACTTCATCCATTCGCCCTTCTACGTCTATGCCTATGCCTTCGGCGACTGCCTGGTGAACTCGCTCTACGCGGTATACCAGAATGCGGAAAAAGGCTTCCAGGAGAAGTATTTCGAGATGCTGAAGGCGGGCGGCACCAAGCATCACAAGGAACTGCTCGCCCCCTTCGGCCTCGACGCGTCCGACCCCGCCTTCTGGCAGAAGGGGCTCGCCGTCATCGAAGGTCTGATCGATGAGTTGGAAGGGATGGAATAAAGGGAGATAATGTCCGCTCAGGCGGAACCCTAAACCGCAGGCCAGCCATATGAGCATTGCCACGCTTCCAGACCCCGTTCTCGCCACGCGGCGCAGCGCTCCGCGGGCCGAGGGCCGGACAGCGCCCTTCATCCTGTTCCGGGACGACTTCTCCGGCGACGAGTTGCTCTTGCGGGAGCCGGCGAAAGTCATCGTCGCGGAACAGGCAGAGGACTTCTTTTCGGCGATGGACGAGGTCCAGCGGGCGCATGAGGCAGGCAAATGGCTCGCGGGTTACCTCTCTTACGAGGCAGGCTATCTGCTGGAACCCAAGCTGGCGCCCCTACTGCCTTCCGGCCGCCGCACGCCGCTACTGGCATTCGGCGTATTCGATGCACCTGCGGAAGCAGGGGCCGTCCTTCGCCCGATACAGGCAACTGACAGTCCAATCCATGACGCCCGCGCAACATGGTCGTTCCGGGATTACGAATCGCGCTTCGATCGCGTGCACCAGTACTTGCGGCAGGGCGACTGCTACCAGGCCAACCTGACCTTCCCGGTCAAAGCCCGCTGGACGGGCGATCCGCTGTCGGCCTTCAACGCATTGGCGGCTCGCCAGAAGGTCAGGCATGGGGCGCTTGTCGCCCTTGGCGGCTCGGTGATCCTTTCACGCTCGCCGGAACTGTTCTTCCGGGTCGACGGCGAGGGCTGGATCGAAACGCATCCGATGAAGGGTACGGCCCCGCGCGGTAAGACGGTCGAAGAGGACGAGCGACTGAAGCGCTTCCTCATGAACGATCCGAAGAACCAGGCCGAAAACCGCATGATCGTCGATCTCTTGCGCAATGACATCTCGCTGATCTCGGAAGTGGGCTCGCTGGACGTGCCGGAGCTTTTCCGCATCGAGAGTTACGCCACAGTACACCAGATGGTGAGCCGCGTGCGGGCAAAGCTGTTGCCCGGCCTCGGCATCCAGCGGATTTTCGCCGCGCTCTTTCCCTGCGGTTCGATCACGGGCGCCCCCAAGATACGGGCAATGGAAATCCTGCGGGAACTCGAAAGCACGCCGCGCGACGCCTATTGCGGCGCGATCGGCTGGATCGAGCCAAGCGGGCGCATGCGTTTCAACGTCGCGATACGCACGATCACCCTCTTCCCGAACGGAGAGGCGATCTACAATGTCGGCGGTGGGGTCGTCTTCGATTCCACGGCCGAGGAGGAATACGCCGAATGCCTGTTGAAGGCGCGATACGCGACAGGAACGGCGCCGGCTTCGAGCTGATCGAGACGATGCGATGGGAGCCGCAAGTCGGTTTCCTGCGCGGCGACCGGCATCTGGCCCGGCTGCGGGCGTCGGCGAAAACTCTCGGTTTCAGCAGAGACCCGCAGGATGCCCTCGCAAAGGCGGAGGAGATTGTCGCCGGCTCCGAGGTGCCCCTGCGCATCCGGCTTGCACTGTCCCGGGACGGTACGATCGCGGCGAAGTCGGAAATATACGAGCCTCTGCCGGACGGCACGGTATGGCGGATGAAGCTTGCACGCACGCGCCTCCAATCAGCCGATCCGTTGCTGCGCCACAAGACGAGCCGCCGCGACGCCTATACGCAGGCCAGATCCGAATACGGGCGCGACCAGGCGGACGAGGTGCTGCTAGCCAATGAACGCGATGAATTGTGCGAAGGCACCATCACCTCCCTCTTTGCCGATTTCGGCGAGAAGACGTTTTTGACGCCTGCCCTGTCCTGTGGCCTGCTGGCGGGCGTTCTCCGCGCCGAGATGATAGACAACGGCGCTGCGAAGGAGGCGGTTTTCAGCTATGACGATTTGCGCTCGGCCCGGGCCGTTTTCGTGGGAAACTCGCTGCGCGGGCTCATTCCGGCCAAACCCGCCTGGGATTAGGACAAATAAGGAATTCGATTGCCTCACCTTCCCGCTCACACCCCCTATGACGGTTCATCCACACCATTCACCATCGGCCTAAAGCCGCTCGATCCTCCGGCATGGATCGAGGTGGACGGTTATCTCGAAGCGCAACTGGCCGAGAAGGACAGGCTGGAGGCCGAGCATGGTATGACGGTCTTCGCCGCCGAGCCCGGTTCGGAGGATGCGCAGCGGGAGGTGCTCGCGCTGCTGGCCGACCACCTGCCGGCACGCTTCCCTGAAATCTATCGCCGCGCCGGCGACACCATGCATGTCTGCTCCTCGGGCCGCGCGGTCGATCTGGCGAAGCCCGGCGTGCCGCCGCTGAAGATCGCGGCCCGGCTGGTGCAGGAAGACCTCGTGCTGATGCGGCGCGGCGAGGAAGGCTGGCGCATCTGCGCGGCTTCCCTTTCCTTTCCGTCCTCATGGTCGCTTGCCGAAAAATTCGGCAGGCCGCTTCGGGAAATCCATCGGCCGGTGCCGCATTTCGGGCCGGGAACGCGCTCCGACGACCTGATCGAGCGCATGTTCGACAAATTGCAGGGGCAGATGGTCGAGCGCTTCAACTGGTCGCTGCAGCCGGACGCCGAACTCTACAAGCCGCTCTCCTCCATGCAGCGCAACGACCGTGCGGAGAAGGCCGTCTCGCGGTTTCCCGGCATCGACGCCGCTTCCGTCGCCTTCATCCGCGTCGAGCGGCAGACCGTCCGCAAGCTTCCCGTCTCGGGCGACATCCTCTTCACGATCCGCATCCATCTCGATCCGATGTCGGCGCTACGCGCGCATCCCGGACGGGCGAAGATCGCAGCGTCCTTCGCCGCACAGCTTGCCGCGCTCGGCCGGCCCGAACTCGACTACAAGGGCCTCGCCGCCGACCGCGACCGGCTCGTCGCGGCTCTGGAAACGATCGCCGCCGCCTGACCGGTTTATAGGACCGGCCCCTTTATTGTGGCGGCCATACGGGTTAGCAACCCTGCGAAACCATGCGTGCCACCAGTTCAGGAGAGTTCCTAAATGGCGAATACGAAATGGCCCGTTCACGGCGAGATCGCCGGACCCGTCGTCATGATCGGCTTCGGTTCGATCGGTCATGGGATGCTGCCGCTGATCGAGCGCCATTTCAAATTCGACAAGTCGCGGATGGTGGTCATCGACCCGCGCGACGAGGGCCGGGCACTCGTCGAGGAGCATGGCATCGCTTTCCTTCGCGAGGCGGTGACGAAAGAGAACTACCGCGACCTGCTGACGCCGCTTCTGACAAAGGGCGCGGGACAGGGTTTCTGCGTGAACCTTTCGGTCGATACCTCATCGCTCGACCTCATGAAACTCTGCCGCGAACTCGGCGTCCTCTATGTCGATACGGTGGTGGAGCCATGGCTCGGCTTCTATTTCGACAACAAGGGCGGCAATGAAAGCCGCACCAATTACGCGCTCAGAAGCACCGTGCGCGAGGAAAAGCGCAAAAATCCCGGCGGCACGACCGCCATTTCCTGCTGCGGCGCCAATCCCGGCATGGTGTCGTGGTTCGTCAAGAAGGCGCTGGTCGATCTCGCAGGCGAATTGAAGCCGGGCTTCGAGGAACCCGGCCCGGACGACCGCAAAGGCTGGGCAAGGCTGATGCAGGCGGTCGGCGTCAAGGGCGTCCATATCGCCGAGCGCGACACGCAGCGCACCAAGAAACCGAAGCCGATGAATGTCTTCTGGAACACTTGGTCGGTCGAAGGCTTCATTGCCGAGGGCTTGCAGCCCTCGGAACTCGGCTGGGGCACGCATGAGAAATGGATGCCGGCCAATGCGCGCAGATTCTCCGACGGCAAGAGCCCGGCAATCTATCTGGAGCAGCCCGGCGCGAACACGCGCGTGCGCACATGGTGCCCGACGCCGGGCGCGCAATACGGCTTTCTCGTCACCCATAACGAAGCGGTCTCGATCGCCGATTATTTCACTGTCCGCGGCGCGGATGGCGGCGTCGAATATCGCCCGACCTGCCACTATGCCTACCACCCCTCCAACGACGCGGTCCTTTCGCTGCACGAGATGTTCGGCGCCGCCGGCAAGGCGCAGCCCGTCCAGCACGTGCTTGACGAGAACGAGCTTGTCGACGGCGTCGACGAGCTCGGCGTACTGCTCTACGGGCACGGGAAGAACGCATACTGGTATGGCTCGCGGCTTTCGCTCGAGGAAACGCGCAGCCTTGCGCCCTACCAGAACGCCACCGGCCTGCAGGTCAGTTCGGCCGTGCTGGCCGGCATGGTCTGGGCGCTCGAAAATCCCGAGGCGGGCATCGTCGAGACCGACGAGATCGACTATCGCCGCTGCCTCGAAGTGCAACTACCCTATCTCGGCCCGGTGAAAGGCTACTATACGGACTGGACGCCGCTCGAGGACCGTCCGGGCTTCTTCGACGAAGACATCGATGAAAGCGATCCCTGGCAGTTCCGGAACGTTCTGGTCAGGTAGTGCGTTCAAAGCGGACCGCCGGCACAACAACTTGCCGGTACGGCCTTGCATTCACCCATTTTTCGGGTGAAGAAAATCCAGTCGTTTCGAGGAGAGGATATCGGGATGATCAATGCGCGCATCGCGGCTTCCGCCGCGGCAATAATGATGGCGGCGGCAATCGCGGGCTGCCAGTCCGCCCCTGACCGGCCGGCGCCGGTCAACGTCCCGGCGTCACCGGTCGACGGCGAATGGATGGGGACCGACGGCGTCGCCGTCTCCTCGCTCTATGGCGGTCACTTCCGGTCGCGGTCCGTGCAAACCGGCGAAACGCTGACGGAAGGCACCTACAAGTTCCGCGACCAGAACACCATCGATTTGAGCTTCTACTCCGTGAAGACCAAGCAGCAGACGGCGGCCGCCTGCCTTCTGGCATCGCCGGACAAGATGAACTGCACGCTCGGCAACGGCACCCAGTTCGTTCTGACCCGGCACTCCTGACGAAGGCCGGCTTTCCCGCTTGCCGCGCGGGACCGCTCTTGCCATAACGCTCTTTTCGGGAGGGACGGGAGCGTATGGCCGAGTTTTTCGATCGCCTGGAAACGCGTGATCCGGCCGAGCGGGAAGCCGACCAGTTCGCGCGCCTGCCGGCTTTCCTGCGCCGGGCCTTTGCCGTTGCGCCGGGATTGCGGCGGTGGCTGGACGGGGTCGATCCGGACTTGGTGACGAGCCGGGCGGCGCTCGCCCGCCTGCCGGTGCTGCGCAAGGCCGAATTGATGGAGATGCAGGCCAAGGAGCCGCCTTTCGGCGGCTTCGCCGATCCTTCCGCCCTTCGCGGCAACCGCATCCATCTGTCGCCCGGCCCGATCTGGGAGCCAGGCGGGTTGGGCGAGGATCCTTCTGAAGCCGCGCGCGCCTTCTTCGCCGTCGGCGCGAGGCCCGGCGACACCGTTCACAACGCCTTCGCCTATCACATGACGCCGGGCGGCTTCATGCTCGACGGCGGCGCCCGTGCGCTGGGCTGTGCGGTCTTCGCTGCCGGGACGGGCAATACGGAAATGCAGGTCGAGGCAGACGCCGTCCTCCGGCCGTCGGTCTATTGCGGCACGCCGGACTTCCTGAAGATCATGCTCGACCGCGCGGCGGAGATGGGCAAGGACCTCTCCTCGTTCCGCCGTGGCCTTGTCTCGGCCGGCGCGCTCTATCCGTCGCTCAGGGCCGAGTACACCTCGCGCGGCGTACGCGTCCTGCAATGCTACGCCACCGCCGAATCGGGCGTCATCGCCTATGAGGCGGCCTCGGCAGACGGCGAGCCCTATCCGGGCATGATCATGAACGAGCATGCGATCGTCGAGATCGTCAGGCCCGGCACCGACGAGCCCGTTCCCGATGGCGAAGTCGGCGAGGTGGTTGTCACGACCTTCAACCCGGCCTATCCCCTGATCCGGCTCAGCACCGGCGACCTCTCCGCCATCCTGCCGGGTGCCTCGCCCTGCGGCCGCACCAACCGCCGCATCAGGGGCTGGATGGGCCGTGCCGACCAGCGCACCAAGGTCAAGGGCATGTTCGTCGATCCGAAACAGATCGCCGAGGTGCTGAAACATCACAAGGAAATCGCGAAGGCACGGCTTGTCGTGACGCGCAATGGCGAAATGGACGCCATGGCGCTGCATCTGGAAGCCGCGGCCGGCGCGGCGCTGGACGAAAAAGCCATCGGCGCCACCTTGCGCGAAGTGACCAAGCTTGCGGGAAATATCGTGCGCGCGGATGCCGGCTCGCTGCCGAACGACGGCAAGGTGATCGCCGACGAGCGCG
>JBDZVC010000182.1:0-8396 GCA_040255475.1 Phyllobacteriaceae bacterium
GCTGGTCGACGGTCGGCGTTTCCGACAATATCATCGACGCGTCCTTCCAGGCGCTTATGGATTCCATCGTCTTCAAACTGATGAAAAACCGCGAGCTTGCCGGTTTGGTGGCTGCCGAATGACGCCCGCCCATCAGCCGAACGCGGAACAAGCATCAGCAATTTGAACTGGTAACCGCGCGCTTCGTGTGTTTCTTGCGGCGCGGGGCGTGATGCCCTGCCGGGAATGCCTTATGGATACGACTGCGTCCACCACCACCGTCGAGGGAGACACGCCGCGCGGCTTCGCGTTCGCGGTGGCGTGCTATACGCTTTGGGGACTGCTGCCTTTCTACATGAAGGCTGTGGAACACATGCCGGCGGCGGAAGTCGTCGCCCACCGCATCATCTGGTCCCTGCCGATCGCCGGCGTCACCCTTTACGCTCTAGGCCGCACGGCCGATGTCAGGCGCGCGCTCCGCTCGCCGCGGACGCTTGCCATGGCGGCGCTTACAGCCTCGATCATCACGATCAACTGGGGCACCTATGTGTGGGCTATCGCGGCCGGCCGCACCATCGAGACGGCCCTCGGCTACTATATCAACCCCCTGGTCTCGATCGTCATGGGTGCCGTGCTGCTCGGCGAGAAACTGAGCCGCATGCAGATGGTGGCGGTGGCGCTTGCCACGCTCGCGGTCGTCATTCTCGCGGTCGATGCCGGCGGCGTTCCATGGGTGTCGCTGGTGCTGGCTTTTTCCTTCGCCATCTACGGCTTCCTGCGCAAGACATTGCCGATTGGCCCGAGCCAGGGCTTCTTCCTCGAAGTGCTTATCCTGATGCTGCCCGCGATCGGCTATGTGCTTTGGCTTCAGTCGAGGGGCGAAAGCCATTTCCTCGTTTCGGAGCCGGGCAATGTGGCGCTGCTGCTGGGCTGCGGCCCGGTCACGGCCGTGCCGCTCATTCTCTATGCCTTCGGCACGAAACTATTGCGTTATTCGACCATCGGCATCCTGCAATATATCGGCCCAACCATGATTTTCGCGATCGCGGTGTTTATTTTCCACGAGCCGTTCGGGATGACGGACGCCATCGCCTTCGGCCTGATTTGGCTGGCGCTTGTCATCTATAGTTGGTCGATGGTCCGCGGCAGGCGCGCGCTCCGGCCTGCCTGATGTAGGTCTCCCGAAGATGGAGGCCGATTTCGGGATAAAGATATGAGCAAAATCAAGAATCTAAAGCGCATGGAACGAATCTGAAAGATCGCGGCGCGCTCTAGCCGCTTACATCCGCTCGATCACCGAAGCGTTGCCTTCGTCCGAGATATTCCGTTCGCCCTGCATGCGCAGGAGCGCGGGAACGATCTCGGCGGCGTCGTCGATGACCAAAGGCGTTATCTTGTGCGCAGTATGGAGGAAGCCTTCCTCCTTCATATGGTCGAGCAACTTCATCATGGGCGACCAGAAGCCGCTGATATTCGCTAGTATGATGGGCTTGTCGTGACGGCCGAGTTGTGCCCAGGTCATCATCTCGACGATCTCTTCCAGCGTACCGATCCCGCCGGGAAGCGCGACGAAAGCGTCGGATTCTTCGAACATGTGGTGCTTGCGGGTATGCATGTCCTCGGTGACGACGAGTTCGTCCAGGCGCGCGAGCGCAGCCTCCGTCGCCTCCTTGGTGATGAGGAAGCGCGGGATGATACCGACGACCGTTCCGCCAGCCGCGCTGACGCTCGAAGCGACGGCACCCATGATGCCCTTGCCGCCGCCGCCATACACGAGCCTGATCCCTGCCTCGGCCATGGTCCTGCCGAGAGTGTGAGCCGCCTCGACATATCGAGGGTCCCGACCAGGCGAGGAACCGCAATAGACGCAGACGGAGCGAATCTTTTTCATGAAACCAAATGGTGTTGATGACCGTTGCCGCGTCAAGGTCGCCGCGGCCTTTTTCTTGTAGGGGCAAGGGAAAAGCGATAGACCAAGGGGCAGGCGGCTAAGGGATCCAAATATGGCGAACGGCTTCAGAAACGCGCTTCTTTTCGGGGGTGGCGCGTTGGTGGCTGCGCTTGCGGTAGCTTACGGGTTGCGAGTGTTTACGCCGGCGCCGGTCGAGAAGGCTACCGAGACGGCGCAGTCAGCTGGAAATTCGATGACAACGAAGGAAGGGCGCGTGCCCGCCACGCCGCAAAAGCCTGCCGGGGCGGCGCCCGACAAGCCGGCTGCCGCCCCCTCTTCTCAGGCGGAGGCGGGTAAGCCGGCCCTGAAGGGAGATGCGGCGACGGCCGATGGTGCTGCCGCCACCACGGAGCCCGCCGGCAAGGCTCCTGCGGGGCCCGGGGCAACGGCGGACAAAGAGGCCGCCACGACCAAAGATGTCACAGCGCCGAGCTTCGATGTCGTGCGGGCGGAAGGTAGCGGCTCCATCGTCGTCGCCGGCCGCTCGGCCCCTGGTGCGAAAGTGGAAATCCTTTCGGGCAAAAGCGTGCTCGGCACATCGACGGCGGGTGCCGAAGGGGATTTCGCCATCGTGCTCGATAATCCCCTGAAGCCGGGCGACTACCAACTCGTGTTGCGTGCCACGACGCCCGCCAATGTGGTCGCGATGTCGAAGGAGACGGCGGTCGTTTCCATTCCCGAGCATCAGAACGGTCAGGTGCTCGCGCTTGTCGAGGCCCCCGGACAGCCGAGCAAGCTGATCACTGTGCCTAAGCCGGAGAAGGGGGAGGCTTCTGCGCCGGCCGCCCCTGCTTCGACGCAATCCGGGACGGCCGGCAATACGGCTGGACAGCAGCCGGCGGCCACGCAGCCTTCCGGTGATGGAACAAAGCAGCCTGCGTCCGGCAATGCCGGCGCTGAGCAGGAAACGGCAAACGCTACGAAGCCGGCCGATGGCGCGGCGCAGTCGCCGGCGAAGGCGTCTTCGGCCCAATCCGGAAGCATCCAGCCCGAGGTTTCCGTGGAAGCGGTCGAGATCGAAGGCAACAAGATCTTCGTGGCCGGCGTAGCCGATCCCGGCAGCACGGTACGCGTCTATGCCAACGACATGGTGCTGGGCGAGGCGAAGACCTCGCCTGTTGGCCGCTTTCTGGTCGAATCCATCCACGAACTTGCGGTTGGTGACTATATCATCCGCGCCGACATGCTTGCCGCGGATGGGGTGAAGGTAGCGGCGCGTGCCGCTGTTCCTTTCACGCGCGCGGCCGGGGAAAGCGTCGCGGCGGTCGCCTCCGGCGAGGCCGGCTCCAACAAGGCGCAAAACGGCGACGCCGCACAGTCCGGTGCCGCTACCTCAGGCGATGCTGCGAAGACCGCCGCGTCGGGACAGCCTTCGGCCGGCGGGGGAGGCAACGGCGCGCAGGGCTCCGCTGTTCTGAATCCGCTCGATAGCGATATCTCGAAACAGCCGCCGACGATCGTGTCGCCCAAACTGCAGGAAACGACCGGTGCGGTCATCATTCGGCGTGGCGACACGCTCTGGCAAATTTCGCGCCGGCTCTACGGTCATGGCGTCCGCTTTTCGACCATTTATCTGGCCAATCAGGACCAGATCGAGGACCCGAACCTCATATGGCCGGGGCAGATTTTCGCGGTCCCGAACGAGACGAAGGAGGGCGAGTCAGCCGACATGAAGGCGATTGCCGGTCAGGCGACCGAATTGCCCAAGAAGGCTGTCGAATAGGCGGCGCAATTGGGAATGGATCGGCTGACCGCCTTCGGCCTGTTTGCCGTGACGCTCATGCTCATTACTTATGCGCTGGAAGACCGCACGCGCTGGGCGACGCTTGCCTTCGCTTTCGCCTGTGCTCTCGGTTCGACATACGGTTTCTTGCAGGGTGCGTGGCCGTTTGGCGTCGTGGAAGCCGTCTGGGCGGTGGTGGCGGTCCGAAAATGGTATCGACGGGCAATTTGAACAGGCTTGTCGTTGCATGCCGATGATTCATCGTCTATCGTCGATAAACGATGAATCGGATTGAAACAGTCGACATGCCTGACAGTTTGCTGCTGGCGCCCGCGCTCGCAGCGTTGTCTCATCCTGTCCGCATCCGTATCCTTCGCCATCTCTGCTGCAACGATGCATGCTGCTGCAAGGAGGTTGTCGAGCAGTTCGACCTGGCGCAGTCGACTGTGTCGCAGCACCTCAAGATACTGGTGGAGGCGGGCCTCGTGCGGTTCAAGACGGAGCGGCCGCGCTCGTATTATTGCGTCGACCGCGATGCACTGGACGCGCTGTTGCATTCCGTCAACACGCTCTTTGATCCCGCAGTGGCCGCATCTACGCGCGGCGAGCAATAGTTCGAAGGACCCGTCGTGGCCGACAAGACTGTCTCCGACAGCTCGATGCTGAGGACACTCCTCAACCTGTGGCCCTATATGTGGCCGCAGGATCGCATGGACCTGAAGATGCGGGTCGTCTGGGCAGCGGTGCTTCTGGTCGTCGCAAAGCTTGTCCTCATGCTGGTGCCCTATTTCTTCAAATGGGCCACCAATGCGCTGGGCGGCGAATTGTCCGCCCCTGCCTATATCCCCGCGCTGCTGATCGCGCCGGTCATGCTGGTCGTCGCCTATAATTTCGTGCGCGTGGCGCAACTCGGCTTCAACCAGATGCGCGATGCGCTGTTCGCGCGGGTCGGCCAATATGCCGTGCGCCAGCTTGCCTACCGCACCTTCGTCCACATGCACGAGCTTTCGCTGCGCTTCCACCTCGAACGGCGGACGGGCGGGCTTTCGCGCATCATCGAGCGCGGCACGAAGGGCATCGAGACGATCGTGCGCTACACGATCCTCAATACGGCGCCGACCATCCTCGAATTCGCGCTTACGGCGATCATCTTCGCCTTCACCTACGGACTGATCTATGTCGCTGTTGTGGCCGTCACCGTGGCGCTCTACACATGGTTCACGGTGTGGGCGAGTGACTGGCGCATCGCTATCCGCCGCGAGATGAACGATTCCGACACGGACGCCAACACCAAGGCGATCGATTCGCTGCTCAATTTCGAGACCGTCAAATATTTCAGCAACGAGGCGATGGAAGCGCGCCGTTTCGATCGTTCCATGGCGCGCTACGAAGCGGCGGCGACCAAGACCTGGACCTCGCTCGGCTGGCTGAACTTCGGCCAGGGCGTCATCTTCTCGATCGGCATGGCCGTATGCATGGGGCTATCGGCTCATGCGGTGGTTCAGGGCACGCAGACGATCGGCGATTTCGTCTTCATCAACGCCATGCTGATGCAGCTTTCCGTGCCGCTCAATTTCATCGGCTTCATCTACCGTGAGATCCGGCAGGGCCTGACCGATATCGAGCAGATGTTCGATCTGCTCGATGTGAAGCAGGAGGTGACCGACCGTCCCGGCGCGCCAGATCTCGTCGTGGCGAAGGGTTCGATCGCCTTCCGCGACGTGCACTTCGCCTATGACGAGGCGCGCCCGATCCTGAAAGGCGTCAGCTTCGAGGTGCCACCGGGCAAGACCGTGGCTATCGTCGGCCCGTCGGGGGCGGGCAAATCCACCATTTCCCGCCTGCTGTTCCGCTTCTACGACATCCAGGAAGGCGCCGTCCTGATCGACGGTCAGGACGTAAGGGACGTGACGCAGACGAGCCTGCGTGCGGCGATCGGTATGGTGCCCCAGGATACGGTGCTCTTCAACGACACCATCGCCTACAATATCCGCTACGGTCGCCCGGACGCCGACGAGGAAGAGATTCACAAGGCAGCCGAGCTCGCCCAGATAGCCGGCTTCATCCAGCGCCTGCCGGAAGGCTATAAGGCAATGGTGGGCGAGCGCGGCCTGAAGCTGTCCGGCGGCGAGAAACAGCGCGTGGCGATCGCCCGAACCATCCTGAAGGCACCTCCGATCCTGATCCTCGACGAAGCGACCTCGGCGCTCGACACACATACCGAACAGGAAATCCAGTCGGCGCTCGATCTGGTCAGCCGCGACCGCACGACGCTGGTCATCGCGCACCGCCTGTCCACCGTCGTCGCCGCCGACGAGATCATCGTGCTGCAGGACGGCCTGATAGCCGAGCGCGGCACGCATGGGGCGCTGCTCCGGACGAACGGTCTCTACGCCTCCATGTGGTATCGCCAGCGCGAGGCGACGGAGGCGGAGGAACGTCTGCGGCAGGCCCGTGAGACCGATGAATTGGGCGTCGTGGTCCGCCGCCGCACGGCCGAGGTCCAGCCATGAAGGGCGAGCGCATCGAAGTCGTGGTCCGGCCTGCGGAACGAGGCGACATTGCCGCCATCGTCGCTCTCTTCGCGGACGATGCGCTCGGCGGGCATGGCGATACAACGGATGAAAGCGTCCGCCCGCGCTACGAAGCAGCATTCGAGCGCATCTCTTTGAGCCCCAACGATATGCTCTACGTAGCCGAATGGAAAGGCGAGGTGGTCGGCACGTTCCAGACGACATTGGTGACGACGATGAGCGGGCAGGGCTCCTCCAGCCTCACCGTCTCGGCGGTACAGACCCGCGCCGACCTGCGCGGGCACCGCATCGGCGAGCAGATGATGCACTTCGCCATTGCGGAGGCGCGGGCGAAGGGCGCCCGGCTGGTGCAATTGATGTCCAACGGCAGGCGGACCGATGCGCACAGGTTCTACGAGCGGCTCGGCTTCGCGAGGAGCCATGCCGGCTTCAAGATGAAGCTGCGTTAGGAAGGGATAGGCAAACGGAGCCGGAATGTGCTTTCCACATCGGCAGCCTCATTTCTCCTCGACGGGTGAGCGCCTATCCCCGACAATGGACATGTCCAGATAGATTCTCACAGGCGGCACGCTTCCATGGCCAGCGAAAAGATACGCGATCCAATCCTTCGTGCGGCCAAGGGCGGCACCGAAGAGCAAGCGCAGCCGCAGGCGAACCGCTTATTCGTCCATCTCCACGTGCATTCGGCCTATTCGCTGCTCGAAGGCGCGCTGCCGGTCGCGAAGGTTGTCGCGCACGCCAAGGCCGACCTGACGCCGGCCATCGCCATCACCGACACCAACAACCTCTTCGGCGTGATGGAATTCTCGCAGAAGGCGGTGAAGGATGGGATCCAGCCGATCATCGGCTGCCAGCTTGATCTCTGTTTCGAGAATGAAGCTCCGTCGAACGCGCGCTCCGGCGGACGGCGCGGTGGACCGGAACTGTCGCCGGTCGTGCTGATCGCCGCCACCGAGACCGGCTATGCCAATCTCGTTCGATTGGTCAGCCGCGCCTACCTCGACACGCCGCCATCCGAGCCGACCCATATACTGTCCGGCTGGCTTGACGGTCTGTCGGAAGGCATCATTTGCCTGACCGGCAGCGAGGGCGGGCCGGTCGGCAAGGCCCTGAAGGAAGAACGCGCGGAACTGGCGGAAAGCCGGCTCCTCTTCCTGAAGGAGCGCTTCGGCAACCGGCTCTATGTCGAACTCCAGCGGCCGCGCGGTTATAGCCGCGCGGTCGAAGCGGCGTCGATCGGACTGGCCTACCGGCACGAACTGCCGCTGGTAGCGACCAACGAGGCCTTCTTCTCGAAGCGGGACGATTACGAGGCGCATGACGCGTTGCTCGCCATCGCCGAGGGCACGGTGGTTGCGGTGGACGAGCGTCGCCGGCTAACCGAGGAGAGTCATCTGAAGAGCCAGGCGGAGATGGTTGCGCTCTTCTCAGATCTCCCCGAGGCGATCGACAACACGGTCGAGATCGCACGCCGCTGCGTGTATTACCCGAAAAACCGCTCGCCGATCCTGCCACGTTTCACGACAGTGAAAACCGACCATCCGGAAGAGGCCGAGAAAGCCGAGGCGGAGGAACTGAAGGCCCAGGCCCGACAGGGGCTCGACGCGCGCCTCGCCGCACATGGCATGACGCCCGGCTACACCGACAAAGATTATCGCGATCGGCTCGAATTCGAGCTCGGCATCATCGAGCGGATGAAATTTCCGGGCTATTTCCTGATCGTCTCGGACTTCATCAAATGGGCGAAGGCGCATGGCATCCCGGTCGGGCCGGGGCGCGGCTCCGGCGCGGGCTCGCTCGTTGCGTGGTCGCTGACCATCACCGATGTCGATCCACTGCGCTTCTCGCTGCTTTTCGAGCGCTTCCTCAATCCCGAGCGCGTGTCGATGCCCGACTTCGACATCGACTTCTGCCAGGACCGGCGCGACGAGGTGATTCATTACGTCCAGGAGCGCTACGGCCGCCAGCAAGTAGCGCAGATCATCACCTTCGGCACGCTGCAGGCTCGCGCGGTGCTGCGCGATGTCGGCCGCGTGCTCCAGATGCCCTACGGACAGGTCGATCGGCTCTGCAAGATGGTGCCGGCGAATCCCGCCCATCCGGTCAAGCTCGCCGAAGCGATCGCCAACGAGCCTCGCTTCGCCGAGGAGGTCGAGAAGGAGCCGATCGTCCAGACGCTTCTCGACATGGCGCAGAAGCTCGAAGGGCT
>JBDZVC010000655.1:0-1660 GCA_040255475.1 Phyllobacteriaceae bacterium
TCAACGTCGCCACGACGCGGGTGATCCTCTCGCACGGCAACGAAGGCACCAACGCGGCGGGCTACGTCATCGGCGGCTTCTCGCGCCTCGTGATGGCTGGCGATTTCGTCATCGGCCTGATCGTCTTCCTGATCCTCATCGTGGTGAACTTCATCGTCATCACCAAGGGCTCGACCCGCATCGCGGAAGTCGGCGCGCGCTTCACCCTCGACGCCATCCCCGGCAAGCAGATGTCGATCGATGCCGACCTTTCCGCCGGCTTGATCGACGAGAAGGAAGCCCAGCACCGTCGCCGTGAACTGGAAGAGGAATCGGCCTTCTTCGGCTCGATGGACGGCGCCTCGAAATTCGTCCGCGGCGACGCGATCGCCGGCCTCCTGATCACGGCCATCAACATCATCGGCGGCATCGCCATCGGCTATGCGCGGCACGACATGAGCCTCGGTCAGGCCGCCGATATCTTCACCAAGCTTTCGGTCGGCGACGGTCTCGTCTCGCAGATCCCGGCATTGATCGTCTCGCTCGCCGCCGGTCTCCTCGTCTCCAAGGGCGGCACGCGCGGTTCGGCCGATCAGGCCGTGTTCGGCCAGTTGAGCAATTATCCCCGCGCGCTCTTCGTCGCCGCGACGCTGATGGCGCTTCTGGCCGTCATGCCGGGCCTGCCGGCGCTTCCCTTCCTGTTCCTCGGCGGCCTGATGGCGACGGTCGGCTACGTCATCCCCATGCGCGAAAGCCGCCGCGTCGCGGAAGCTGCGGAGGCAGCCAAAAAGCAACAGGTCGTCAAGGAAGACGAGGAGAAAAACTCGATCAAGGCCTCGCTGAAGACCGCCGAGATCGAGCTCCTGATCGGCAAACAGCTTTCCGCCAAGCTGCTCGCCTCGCATCAGGAACTCGCCTTCCGCATGTCGAAGATGCGCAAGAAATTCGCGCAGCAATACGGTTTCGTCGTACCTGAGGTGCGGCTGACCGACGATTTCGGCATCCCGACCAAGAGCTACCGGATCAAGGTCCACGGTACCGTGGTCGCCGAACACGAGTTGCGCGTCGGTGAATTGCTGGTTCTTATCGGCAACGGTACGCCACCGGACATGCCCGGCGAGGAAGTGCGCGAGCCGGCCTTCGGCATGCGTGCCTGGTCGGTCCCGGAGATGTTCGCCGAGGATCTGAAACGGGAAGGCTATTCCTATGCCGACAACATGTCGGTGCTGCTGACTCACCTGTCGGAGGTGGTGCGTAACAACCTGCCACAGCTTCTCTCCTACAAGGACATGAAGGCGCTGATCGACAGGCTCGACCCGGAATACCGCAAACTCGCCGACGAGATCTGCACTACCCACATCACCTATCCAGGCCTGCAGGCGGTGCTGAAGCTCCTGCTCGCCGAGCGCATCTCGATCCGCAACCTGCATCTCATCATCGAGGCGATCGCCGAAATCGCGCCGCATGTGCGCCGCACCGAGCAGATCGTCGAGCATGTCCGCATCCGCATGGCGCAGCAGATCTGCGGCGACCTGACCGAAGGCGGCGTCCTGAAGGTGCTCCGCCTCGGCAACCGCTGGGACCTCGCCTTCCATCAGGCGCTGAAGCGCGACGCCAAGGGCGAGATCCGCGAATTCGACATCGACCCGCGCCTGCTGGAGGAATTCGGCCAGGAAGCGTC
>JBDZVC010000656.1:0-1657 GCA_040255475.1 Phyllobacteriaceae bacterium
GCGCCGCCTATCCTTCACGCCATAAACGAGGCCGGGAACACCGGCCCGCGAGAACCGCAAAGGCTCTCGGGAGAAGCAGGAAGGCGTCAAAATGAACACCGGGCTGAAGCCAGTCTGGGCGGGCTGCAACATGCGGCTCGACCCGTTTCGTCTGCCCCAGGCGACGAGCTACGCGACGCGCGATGAATTCGGCGATGTGCATTTCACCATCGACCATCGCGGTGTCGTCATCCGGCGCATACTGGAAAAGAGCGGATTGCCGGTGACGGTGATCCTGCCGGCTAACGCGTTCCGCGGCGTGGCCGCTCGCGCCATCGAGGATGGCGAGGGCTGCGTAACCGTCACGCTCGAATTGCTGCACAACGATCCGATGCTGGCGGTGCCGCTTCTGGTGGCGGAAAATCTCGACGATGTCGCCGCCGACTGGCGCGCATGGTCGGATGCCTATCGGCTGCCGATGCTTCTGATCGAAGCGGACGGGGTTGCCCGCACGTTGGAGGAATCGATCGGCGCGGTGAAGACCGACACGCCGAAGGAGCGGCGCAGGGGCCGCCCGGTACGGGCAAGACGCCCGCGTTTCCTTGCGCGCCGCAAGCCCGGCGACCTCGGCCTGCGCCTGGTCGTGGACGGCGAGGAGATCATCGCGCGGCAATGACCCTGCCAGGTCTTCCGCTATACGAGCGGCGCGAAGCTTGCCCATAGGCCGCCGGCCAGAAGGCCGATGAAGATCAGCCAGCCGACGATGCTGTTCGACTTGAAAAGCCTCAGGCATTGGTCCGGATTGTTGATGTCGATGATCCGGATCTGCTGTGCCATGTGGAAGCCGGCCGCGACCAGCCCGGCAAGCGCCGGCAGCGGCACGCGCGCCAGCGCGAAGGCGACGGCCATCAGCACCAGCGCGCCGCCATAGAGCCTGATCAGCCAGGTCTTGGTATTGTCGCCGAAAAGCCGCGCGGTGGAGCGCACGCCGACCAGCGCGTCGTCCTCCTTGTCCTGATGCGCATAGATCGTGTCATAGCCGATCACCCAAAGGATCGAACCGGCGTAGAGCAGGATCGGCGGCCAGTCGAGCGCGCCGTAATGCGCGGCCCAGCCCATCAGCGCGCCCCAGGAAAACGCAAGCCCCAGAACGAATTGCGGCCAGTCGGTGATTCGTTTCATGAAGGGGTAGACGGCGACGATGGCGAGGGATGCGATGCCGAGTACGATGGCGAAAAGGTTGAACTGCACGAGCACTACCAGCCCGACCAGCGCCTGCAGCACGAGGAAACCCCACGCCTGCCGCCGCGTCACCTGTCGAGAGGGAAGTGGGCGGGAGCGCGTGCGCTCGACGGCGGCGTCGATGTCCTCGTCGGCAAGGTCGTTATAGGTGCAGCCGGCGCCGCGCATGGCGATGGCGCCGACAAGGAAGAGGACGAGATGCCAGGGCGAGGGCAAAGCCGACCATAAGGGCGCGCCGGGCTCGGCATGCGCGCTTGCGGCGAGCGCCGCCGACCACCAGCACGGCCACAGGAGCAGCCACCAGCCGATCGGCCGGTCCCAGCGCGCAAGCTGCGCGTAGGGCCATAACCATGTGGGCAAGGCACGGTAGACCCAATGGCCCGAAGGCGCATCTGCGACCCGGCCCTGTCCGGCGCGTGACTGGATGCTTTCCATG
>JBDZVC010000657.1:0-1652 GCA_040255475.1 Phyllobacteriaceae bacterium
TCGTATTCGTAGTCCCAGTTCCACTGGTTGCCGGTCGCCTTCACCGTCAGCTTCGGCTCGTCCTTCGGATTGTACTGCGCGGTCAGAAGCTGGAAGGAGGGGATGGCGATGAAGAGGAGCACGACAACCGGAAGGACCGTCCAGATCACTTCGATCAACGTGTTATGGGTCGTCTTGGAAGGGACCGGGTTACGCTTGGCGTTGAAGCGGAAGATGCAGTAACCGAGCAGCACCATGACCAGGAGCGTGATCGGAACGATGAACCAGAGCGTGTAATCCTGGAACCACCTGATCTGCCGCATCATATCGGTCGCGGCTGGCTGGAGCGTCCATTCCCAGGGCTGCGGGGCGGCCATTGCCGACGTTACCGCGAAACCGGCCGCTGCCCCGCCGACACGCGCAAGAATGTTCCTGATCACTCTCATCGTCTCCCGCAAATATCGTAATCGGGCGCATGTCCCCATGCACCCACCGGGCAACGGAATCTTCCGCTACCCTCGCACGCGTTCAAACCATACTACGATATCAACCGCAAGGAAGCCGCCATACGAAAGATGCGGCATTTTTGCGCGCGAAACGGGACCTCTTTTTGAAGCGGTGCGGCGCAGCAGTCGGTATATGCCCCGGATTCCGTACCCGCCGGCATTTTGACGGCGGAGGCTGGCGGCGGTCGCAATTCGGACCGATTGTTGCGCCAGTTGCCGCCTGACGGGTGGAATTCGCTTCCAATGACCTATGTGTGCGCTTCCGCAAGGGCGCGCGCATGGCTAAATTGCCGTGATTCGCAGGGAGCCGACATGATCGCTGGGCCGTTACGAGCAGTACTGACAAGGTTTACCTTCACGAGGATTGCCTTTGCCGGGATCGCCGTCGTCGTCGCGATGCTGATCGCACCTGTCGCGGGATTCGCGCAGCAGGACGCCATGCCGAATGCCAACGGCACGGTGAAATCCGTGCATGGCGCCTGGTCGATCATCTGCGACACTCCGCCCGGCGCAAAGACCGAGCAATGCGCGATGATGCAGAACGTCGTCGCTTCCGATCGGCCGGAAATCGGCCTTTCCGTCGTCGTGCTGAAGACGGCGGATCATAAAGCGCAGATCCTGCGCGTGCTGGCGCCGCTCGGCGTGCTCCTGCCGAACGGGCTCGGCCTCAATGTCGACGGCAAGGATATCGGCCGCGCCTATTTCGTACGCTGCTTCCAGGACGGCTGCTATGCCGAGGTCATCCTCGAGCAGAAGCTTATCGACACGCTTTCGCACGGCAAGTCGGCGACCTTCATTGTCTTCCAGACCCCCGAACAGGGAATCGGCATCCCCGTCGATCTCAACGGCTTCGCCGACGGCTTCGCCGCGCTTCCCTGACAAACGGTCTCTCACCGCATGCCGACATAGATGGCCAGCCCGCCGGCAATCCCGATGCCGACGCCGGCAATCGCATAAGCAGCGCCGAAGAGCGACCCGGCAAGCAGCCCAACCACCGCGCCGATCATTATCCAGTATGGTCCCTTCATTCCTGCTCCTGCTACATCTTCGAGCCGAACAGGCGTGCAACACGGAAGCCTGCCGCCTATATTCGACCTAATGCCCTCATGACCGGAGCCAAGACGTGGATCGCAGGCTGACTGAACAATTCGACATTTCCGAAGACGA
>JBDZVC010000183.1:0-8268 GCA_040255475.1 Phyllobacteriaceae bacterium
CCTTCTGGCCGGACGTTGTAGGGATTCCCGTGCAGGGACGGCACTACTGCTACCACTGGGACGGCTCACGCGTGGATTTCGTCCGGCAGTACGATACCGGAACCATGCTCGCGGTGAACTAAGCCGTCAGACGAGACGCCTCTCTGCTTTGCGCTTACTTGGACCTAATTCCTACGTCAATTCGCTTCTGAAATCTCACCCCTGCAAACAGCAAGAATTTCAGTATTGTGATGGAAATTACGAGCCCATAAGCGCCAGAAGCCCCGACAGTAACTGGCATGGCGAGGGCGGACAACCGACGATACGAAGGTCTACATGAAGCACCGAGGCCGCGCCGCGCTCGCAGGCATAGCCATCAGCATAAAGTCCGCCGCATGCGGCGCAGTCGCCGACGGCAACCACCCATTTGGGTCCCGGCATGGCTTCGTAGGTACGCAGAAGCGCCTCCCGCATATTCTTTGTCACGGGGCCGGTCACGAGCAGTACGTCGGCATGGCGCGGTGAGGCGACAAAGTGTAGGCCGAAGCGTTCCAAGTCGTAATAGGGGTTGCTCAAGGCGTTGAGTTCGAGTTCGCATGCGTTGCATGAGCCTGCGTCAACAAGCCGTAGCGACAGGCTGCGTCCGAGCCGGCGTCGAGCCTCGGTGTCCAGGTCGGCAGCCATGCGGGCGATTTCCGGATCGGCCGCGCTCGTCAATTTCTCGGTGAAAGGACGACGCGTGAGGCTTTCAAACAGTGTTCTGCGCATTGGCCGTTCTCAGAGGTCGTGCCCTGAATAGGAACAGTTGAAGGATTTGTTGCAGATCGGAAAATCGGCGACGATGTTGCCTTCGATCGCCGCTTCCATGAGCGGCCATTGGAACCAGGACGGATCGCGTAGGTGGCAGCGTTCGACGCGGCCATCGGTATTGATCCGAACCCAGGCGAGAATATCGCCGCGGAAGCCCTCTATGAGCGCCATTCCCTCACTGGATCTGTCCCCGTAACTGCCATCGCGCTCGGCCACGATTGGACCATCGGGTAGTTTGGCAAGGATTTGCTCGATCAGCCTGATGGATTGCTCAGCCTCGTGGACGCGAATCCAGATCCGGGCATTTACATCGCCGTCTTTGAGCACCGGGATTTCGAATTCGAGCTCCTCATATGGGGCATAGCCAGGTTGGCGACGGGCATCGTAGGGCCGTCCTGAAGCGCGCCCGACAAATCCGCCGGCAGCGAATTGCATAGCGAGTGCGTTCCGCAGGATGCCGGTTCCAACGGTGCGGTCTTGCAACGACGATGTTGTGTCATAGAGCTCGACCAGTTGTTGAAAGCGACGCCGGACATCCGCGACCAGCGTGGCGATACGCTCGGTGCAAGTGGAATCAACATCAGTCGTCACGCCGCCGGGCACAATGCGGTCCATCATCAATCTATGCCCGAAGGAAGCGGACGCTTCACGCAGCACCTGCTCTCTCAGAACGGAGCAATGAGCGAGCATGATGGCGAACCCACCATCGTTGCAGATTGCTCCCACATCGCCGAGATGGTTTGCCAGACGCTCCAGTTCCGCCATCAGCGCGCGCAGCCAAATGGCGCGCGCTGGCGGCTCCCAGCCAAGGGCCTGTTCTACCGCGCGCGCGAATGCCAACCCGTAAGCAACGGTGGAATCGCCGGAGCAGCGGCAGGCCAGTTGTGCCGCTCGCGGGAGGTCTGCACCCTGCAAGAGGCTCTCGATGCCTTTATGGGTGTAGCCGAAACGTTCCTCGAGACGCACGATGGTATCGCCATCGGCGCTGATGCGGAAATGGCCGGGCTCGATAATGCCGGCATGGACTGGGCCAACCGGCAATTGGTGAACATTATCGCCGTCCACGGGAAGGAAGACGTATTCTTCGCTTGGCCGGGCTTTGTCCTGCTGTGTGGCAAGCGGAGCATGCACTCCCCACTTGCCGTGATCGAGCCACGGCCGGGCATCTGGCAGGCCGACAGGAACGAGCCCGAACAGATCAGCGGCGCCGCGCTCCAATCGAATCGCCGGCGGATGGACGCGTCCCACCGAAGGATAGCGCCCATCGGGGCAGGCAAGGCTCAACACCATGATGCGGTTCAGATCATTGGCGTCTGCGACAGCCATATGGACGGCTCGCGCTTCCCCCCAGAGTCCGATCAGGACGAGGATACCCCGGCCTAAACGATCCGTTGTTTCCACCCAGATATCGGCTTGCACTTCCATTCGTGGCCACGGGCGATGCTCGGCGACGATGCGCCCGTTCAAACCGTCAAACGGATCAGGCAGCGATGGATCGCGAGCCGTCATTTGAGCAAGCCCGCGACATTCTGAAACCAGGCGACCATGGTTCCCGGCATATAGAGCCCGCCGATCAGGACAAGGCCCAGATGCGCGAAGATTGGCAGGTAAGAGGCGCGTACCGGCGCCGTCGACCCAGTCGGTTCGCCGAAGGCCATGGAGCCTACGCGCAGCAGTAGCGCACCGAAAGCGACCAGCAGCCCGAAAGCCGCGAGTGCGGCGAGTGCTGGCGCGCGTGCGAAGGCCGAAGTGATGACGAGAAACTCGCTCATGAAGACGCCGAAAGGAGGCACGCCGGCGATCGCGATGACGCCGGCGACGAGCGTCCAGCCGAGGAGAGGATGGCTGCTCGTCAGGCCACGGATATCGGCAATCTTTTGGGTTCCTTTCACCTGCGCGACATGGCCGACCGAAAAGAAGATGGCCGATTTCGTCAGGCTGTGCATCGTCATCTGCAGGAGCCCTGCGAAATTGCCAAGCGGGCCGCCCATCCCAAAGGCGAAGACGATGATCCCCATGTGCTCGATCGACGAATAGGCAAACATGCGTTTGATGTCGCGGCGCCGGTAGAGCATGAAGGCGGCGAAAATGAGAGACCCGAGGCCGAGCATGATCATGAGGGGCCCAACGGAGATCGTTCCGGGATTCGCGGCGACGATCATCTTGAACCGCAGCAGCGCGTAAAGCGCGACGTTCAGCAGCAAGCCCGAAAGCACGGCGGAGACTGGCGTTGGCCCTTCGGCATGGGCGTCCGGCAACCAGGCATGCATTGGGGCGAGGCCAACTTTGGTGCCGTAGCCAAGCAGGAGAAAGACGAACGCAATATTCAACAGCGAAGGATCGAGCGTCGCCGCCTGTCGCAGCAGGTTAGTCCATGCCATTGCGCCCATGCCCTCGCCGATGGCCGACACCGCCGCCAGGTAGACAAGGATCGTTCCAAACAGCGCAAGTGCTATGCCGACGCTGCCCAGGATGAAATATTTCCACGCGGCTTCCAGCGCTTCATGCGTCCGGTAGATGCCGACCATCATGATGGTCGAGAGCGTGGCCAACTCGATCGCAACCCACATCAAGCCGATATTGTTTGCCGTCAGTGCAAGGTCCATGCCGAACATCATCAGTTGGAACATCGCGTGATAGAAGCGCAGATAGCCTGGCGTAAGGCGCCCGGTCTCCATCTCGTGCCCGATATAGCTGGCGCTGAAGATACTCGTCGTGAAACCTACAAAGGCGTTCAGGGCGATGAAGACCACATTGAGGTCGTCGGCGAGCAGCAGGTCGTTGACCAGCGGGCGAGTGCGGAAGAGCAGCAGCGCGAACAGAAGCGTGACGAAGCTGGCAAGGATGTTCAGCCGCGCCGACCAGCGATAATCACGCACAAGCGCGAGCCCCGCTGCCCCGATCAGCGATGTCAGGAGTAGGGCGACGATGGGATCGAACGCCGGCACCGTCATTGCCGCTCCCCACGGAAACGGTCCAGTGCGTGAAGATCGACGGTGTCGAAGCGTTCGCGGATGCGGAACAGGAAGATGCCGATGACGATAAACGCAATCAGGATGGAGAAGGCGACGCTGATCTCGACGACCAGCGGCATTCCGCGCGCACCGGCACCGGCGAGGATCAAGCCGTTCTCGATCGACATGAAGCCGATCACCTGGCTGACGGCATTGCGCCGGGTGACCATGATCAAAAGTCCAAGAAGGACGACCGAGAGCGCGAGAGCTATATCCTCGCGAACCAATACGTTGGCACCCGCCGTCACCCGCAGCATCAAATCCATGGAAAGCGCAACGAGGCCGATGCCCAGCAGCATCGTCATGCCCGTGCCGACGGCGACCTCGATCTCCCGATGCAGTCCCATGCGCACGACCATGCGGCGCAGCGCGATCGGGATGACGATGCTCTTGAAACCGAGTGCGATCAATGCGGTGACGTAGAGGTCGGGCTTGTCCTGGACGTATGCCTGCCAGGCGACCGACAACGCCAGGAGAACCGAATGGAGCGACAGGACGTTGATCAGCGCGAGCAGCCGATCCTGGTAAAGCATCATGAAGCTGACGAGGACGAGACCGCCGGCAAACATGTGGGCGACGTCGAAAGCAAAGGGCGACATCACATCCCTCCCGAAACGAAAAGGAGCAATGTACCCAGGAGACCAAGCATCAGGGCGATCCCGAGGAGATTGGGCACGCGAAACACCCGCATTTTGGCAATCACCGTTTCCAGCGTCGCCAACAGCAAGCTCGCAGCAATCACCTTCAGCAGGTAGGCTCCCAGCGAGATCACGCGCGCGGACAGTCCGGCCCCATCCGTGATCAGGGCGAACGGAAAGAAGATGCAGGCGATGATGGAGATGTAGAGGAGCAGCTTCAGGGAAGTCGCAAGTTCGATCATGGCGAGATGGCGACCGGAATATTCCAGCACCATCACTTCATGCACCATTGTCACTTCAAGATGCGTTGATGGATTGTCCACTGGAATGCGGGCATTTTCCGCAAGCGCGACGATGATGAGCGCCACGAGAGCCATCGCGAGCGAGACACGCAAGCCGCCCATATCCGCCATGAAGGCCGCGATGGTCGACAACTGCGTCGAGCCGGCGACGAGCGCGACGGTGAATACGACCATGATCATCGCTGGCTCGGCGAGGGATGCGATCATCATTTCGCGGCTGACGCCGATGCCGCCAAAACTGGTTCCGGTATCAAGCGCGGCAACGGCCTGGACGAAGCGCGCCGCGCCGAGCAGCGCAACGATGGCGATCAGATCTCCAGCCCAACTGAAGAGAAGGCCGGTCTGGAATGTTGGGACGAGCGCGGCCGCCACCCATGTGGCGGCAAAAATCAAATAGGGTGCGGCTCGAAACAGCCATGAACTGTTCTCGGGAAGGACGACATCCTTACCGAACAGCCGCCGCAGTTCGCGATAGGGCTGAAAGATCGGTGGGCCGATCCGCCGTTGCAGCCGCGCCTTCATTTTGCGTGTGACGCCGGTCAATGCCGGGGCAAGCGCCAGAACCAGCAACATTTGCCCGAGTTGGGCCGCAAGCGCGGATGTCATCCCCATATCGCGAGAACCACCAGGAGGACAACGAGGGCGATGAAGACGAAACTGAGATAGCGGCGGATCGTAAAGAACTGGATGTGGTTCAGGAGTGTCGCCGACCTGCCGACGGCAATCGCAAGCGGCGCGTATATGAAATCCCAAACAGGATCGCGTATAAACCTGCGCAAGATCGCAGGCCGCTTATCGCTGGGCGGCGGCATCTCGACTTGCTCATGGGCCGCGAATGTCACCGTCGCGAATACCCGCCGTATGGGCTGTGCCAGGCTCGTCGCCGAGTATTGCGCGACGACGCCGAGCCCCGGATATCCGCAGTCCCAGAACGGTGCCTTGCGCACCGCGCGGGAGGCAAAGCGGTGGACCACGATCGCCGCGAGGCTGGCGGAAGCCGCGACGAAGCCAAAGAGCAGCAGGCCGTTGTACGAACTACGGCTTGCCGATACAGGCACGATGGACAGCCAGGGAATGCTCGCCTGGGGTGGCATGTGTGCAGCAACAAGCGCGGCCGTGGCCGGTTGCAACCAATCGATGACGGTCCCCGGGAAGACGCCTGTCAACAGGCAAAGAACTGCGCAGATAAGCATCGCGGCAAGAGACCAGCGGTCGGCTTCGGAAGCCTGAGCGGCGGCACCCGTGCGTGCGCGGCCGAGATAGGTGGCGCCGAAAGCGCGCACGAAACAGGCAGCGGCAAAGGCAGCGGCGAGAGCAAGCAGGACGCCAATGGCAGGCACCAGCAGTTTCAATCCCATTTGCGGTAGTTGCGGGCTGACGAGGATGCCCTGAAAGATCAGCCATTCAGAAGCAAAGCCGTTGAATGGTGGCAACGCGGAAATAGCCATGCTGGCAGCGAGGAACGCCGCTGACGAGACAGGCATGCGATGGATCAGGCCTCCGAGCCGTTCCATGTTCCGCTCTCCGGTCGCCACAATCACGGAGCCTGCACCGAAGAAAAGGGTGCTTTTGAACAGCATATGGTTGAGACCGTGAAACAGCGATGCGGTCAGCGCCAGTGCGGCAGCGTCGGCGAAGCCGTTTGCCTTGAAGGCGAGTGCCAGACCGGCCGCTATGAAGATTATCCCGACGTTCTCGATGGTGCTATAGGCAAGCACGCGCTTGAGGTCGGTTTCCATCAGCGCGTAAAGCACGCCGATTGCCGCCGTCGCGCCACCGAGCAGGAGAGCCGGCAGGCTCCACCACCAAGCAGGAGCCCCCATCAGATCGAAGGCGATCCGGAAGAAGGCGTAGATGGCGACCTTCGTCATCACGCCGCTCATCAGCGCCGACACATGGCTTGGCGCGGCCGGGTGCGCTAGCGGCAGCCAAACATGCAATGGGACGAGGCCTGCCTTGGAGCCTGCGCCGACAATCGCCAGCATGAGCGCAAGGCCGGCCACTCCCGGCGATAGGTGATGCGTGCGGATGGCATCGAAAGCGTAGTCGCCATGCGTACCTGCGAGCAGTCCGAAGGCAAACAGCAGGGCGAATGTGCCGAAACTCGCCATGATCAGATAGACGAACCCCGCATAGGCCGTCTTCACATTCCGATGATGCGCCATCACGAGCGCCCATGATGCCAGCGACATGAGCTCCCAGGAGAAGAGAAAGCTGTAGGCGTCGGCTGCGACCACTACCAGATTCATGGCTGCAAGAAAGCCGGGATAGAATGGCAGCACCCGTCCAGGCTCGGCCTCGTGCCGCCCATATCCCAGCGCATAGAGCGATGCGCTAGCTCCGCCTAAATTGATGATGGCGAGAAAGGCGCTAGCAAGAGAATCGATCTGGAAACTGGCCCCAAGCCAGGGGAGCCCGAGCGGGAGAACGATCTGAGAGGGCGCTTGGTTGATGCACAGAATGGCAGTCGCACACAGGACGAGCGAGATTGCCAGACAGGCACCGTATGCGATCGGCGTTGCGGCACGATGACGGATTAGGATAAGCGACAGCGCCGACACCCCGAGCAGGCCCGCGACGCACACCAGCACCGTCGGCATCACCGACCTCTTGGCCGTTTCGTATACAACGTCGCACCCATGTTGCCTGTCTAGTCTTTCAGCCGGACGCCTCGGCCGCCGCCCGAACTCGTTGCGCCGTCGCCGATGAGTTCGATACCAGCCGCTTCGAGGCCGGCAATCAGCTTCATGAGGGAGTCGACGTTGCCGCGGATGACGCCGTCGCTGGCTTCCATTCTCTGGATCGTCGGGAGCGAAAGGCCAGACCGCTCGGCCAGATCACGCTGATCGAGCGAAAGAAGCGCTCGGGCTGCCCGCATCTGCCCCGCTGTGATCATATTCCCTGCTGCTCATTGCTTACCCATTAGCATGTATGTGCCAAGCATCAATGTCAATACGAGGTGTGGCTATAATAAGGGTTGCATATTGTGCGTCGACGGATTGGCCTAGAACAGGAGCAGGAGCCGGGCGGAAGCTGTATCAGCGCCTTCTGACCGTGGCGCCGCCGGAATTCACGTGCGGCGGTACCACACCACTGGACTGGGCAAGCGGATTTCATCCGTCAGTGCCTTGGCGGGGTGCTGGGAGTCTTGGACTGTCCGAACCAGCCATAATCGCTTCGGCCACGGAATATACGTTAACTCAAGGCGGCCCGGATTTCTCCCAATCCTGTTTCCCGGCGAGCGAGGCGGATACCGTGACTGACGGCACCGACCGCTCACCAGGTCAAAGCTCACATCATTCCCATCGGCGCGGGGACGAGCGGCTTGTCCGCCTTTTCCTTCTGGTGGCATCGAGGGACGCAGGCACCTTCAGCCGATGCAAGGAATCAAGGCGAGCGGATAGCGCCTTTTCCTGTGGCCCGTCGGTGTCGATGCACGGAACGATCTCGGTGACCGGTTGTCGGCAAAAGATTCGCGCCGCCGGGAAAGGTAGGTAAGGCGTTCGAGGAAGTGGCTCATATGGC
>JBDZVC010000658.1:0-1633 GCA_040255475.1 Phyllobacteriaceae bacterium
GTCGTCGCCTCGCTCCAGTCCTCGTTCGCCGAGGCTGGATCGATCGTCGTCGCGCGCAATGCCGGCCTCACCGTCGCTGACCTCGAGACTCTGCGCGTGCAGATGAAGCAGGCCGGCGGCAACGTGAAGGTCGCCAAGAACCGCCTGGCCAAGCTTGCTCTCAAGGACACCAGCACTGCGGACATCTCGGGCCTTTTCGAAGGCCCGACGGTCATCGCCTTTGCCAAGGATCCCATGACGGCGCCGAAAGTGGCGTCGGCCTTCGCGGACAAGAACCAGAAGTTCGAAGTCCTCGGCGGCTCGATGGGAATGACGGGTCTCGACCCGGCCAAGGTCAAGGCGCTCGCCACGATGCCTTCGCTCGATCAGCTGCGTGCGATGATCGCCGGCATGCTCAAGCAGCCCGGCACGCGCATTGCCTCGATCCTGCAGGCACCCGGCGGCCAGATCGCTCGCGTCCTGTCGGCTCACGCCGAGAAGGGCAACGAAGCCTGAGGCTCACATCACGGGGCCGTACGCGGCCCCTCTGGTTCGAACTGAAACGAAACACATAGGACAATCAAATGGCTGATCTCGCCAAACTCGTAGACGATCTCTCGGCCCTCACCGTTCTCGAGGCTTCGGAACTGTCCAAGCTCCTCGAAGAGAAGTGGGGCGTCTCCGCCGCTGCTCCGGTCGCCGTCGCGGCGGCCCCGGGCGCCGGCGCTGCCCCGGCCGCTGCGGCCGAGGAAAAGACCGAGTTCGACGTTGTGCTTGCCGCCTTCGGCGACAACAAGATCAACGTGATCAAGGAAGTCCGTGCGATCACCGGCCTGGGCCTCGGCGAGGCCAAGGCGCTGGTCGAAGGTGCGCCCAAGACCGTCAAGGAAGGCGTTGCCAAGGCCGAGGCCGAGGACATCAAGAAGAAGCTCGAGGCGGCTGGCGCCAAGGTCGAGCTCAAGTAAGCTTGAACACCGTTTCGGCAGCGCCTACGGGCGCTGCCGTAATTTCGCCGCAGAGTTGAATAGAAGCGGCATCGCGTTCGTCTCGCCACCTCCGGGCGCATTGGGGGCTTCGGCGAGCATATTCGTTGCGGAACGACTACCTAACATTAATTCGAAGGGCGAATTTCCTGAGGTCCGACGGCTGATAGTCGGAGCTTTGGACATTTGCTTCCGAGACATCGAGAGAAAGATAGGAGCGGGTATGGCTACCACGTTCAACGGCCGCCGGAAGGTTCGCAAATCCTTCGGCAGCATTCGCGAAGTCACGGAGATGCCAAATCTGATCGAGGTGCAGAAGGCCTCGTACGATCAGTTCCTCCTCGTCGACGAGCCCAAGGGCGGTCGGCCGGAAGAGGGGCTGCAGGCTGTCTTCAAGTCTGTTTTCCCCATTTCCGACTTTTCCAACACGGCCTCGCTGGAATTCGTGAAGTACGAGTTCGAGCAGCCAAAATACGACGTCGACGAGTGCCGGCAGCGCGACATGACCTTCGCAGCGCCGCTCAAGGTGACGCTGCGCCTGATCGTGTTCGAAGTCGACGAAGAGACCGGTGCCCGCTCCGTCAAGGACATCAAGGAGCAGGACGTCTATATGGGTGACATGCCGTTCATGACCATGAACGGCACCTTCATCGTCAACGGCACCGAGCGCG
>JBDZVC010000184.1:0-8229 GCA_040255475.1 Phyllobacteriaceae bacterium
ACTGGGAGACGACGCAGGCCGCCTCGGTCCAGTGGCCGGAATTATGGACGCGCGGCGCGAACTCATTGGCAAGCACGCGTCCGTCCGCGGCGACGAAAAACTCCACGCCGATAACGCCGACATAATCGAGCGCTTCGAGCAACGCGAAGCTCGCCCGCCGCGCCTCCTCCTCAACCTTCACCGGTACGCCGGCCGGTACGGTCGAACTGCGCAATATGCCTTCCCGATGGAGATTGCGGGCCGGATCGAACGCTGCGACGGAACCGCTCCGGCCGCGCGCGGCAATCACCGATATCTCGCATTCGAAAGGTATCAACTCTTCCAGGATGAGCGGGACGTTGCCCATCGCCGCATAGGCGCCTTCGAGGTTCCTCGCCTCACCCGCGCGGATGACCCTCTGGCCCTTTCCGTCATAGCCGAGCCGCCGCGTCTTGAGCACGCCGCTACCGCCGAACGCACCAAGCGCGGCCGCGATGTCCCCGTCATTATCCACCGCTCGGAACGCGGCTGTGGATATTCCGTGAGCGTTGAGAAAAATTTTCTCGGTCACGCGATCCTGCGATACTTCGAGCGCGCGCGGCGGCGGATATACCGGCACGGCTGAGGCAAGCCGGTTCGCCGCCTCCACGGGCACGTTCTCGAATTCGTAGGTAACGACAGCCGCGGATCGGGCGAGTTCGTCGAGCGCGGAAGGATCGTCATAGGCGGCGACGATCTGACGATTGGCAAGCTGGGCAGCGGGGCAATCGGCCTGCGGCTCCAGCACCACCGTGCGGTAACCCAACCTTGCCGCAGCCATGGCCAGCATGCGACCGAGCTGCCCGCCGCCGATGATGCCGACCGTGGCGTCGGGGGCAAGCGGCTCGCTCATGCATTGTCCGCCGGGATATCCCCGACTGCCTCGGTCTGGCGGGCGCGATAGGCGTCGAGCCGGTCGGCAAGTGCGGGATCGAAAAGCGCCAGAACGGCGGCGGCAAGCAGCGCGGCGTTGACGGCGCCGGAGCGTCCGATCGCCAGCGTCCCGACCGGGATGCCGGCCGGCATCTGCACGATGGAAAGGAGCGAGTCCTGCCCCGAAAGCGCCTTCGATTCGATAGGAACGCCGAACACCGGAAGCGGCGTCAGCGCGGCCGTCATGCCGGGCAGATGTGCCGCACCGCCAGCGCCGGCGATGATCACCCTGAAGCCGGCCTCCTTGGCGCCGCGCGCGAATTCGTAGAGCCGTTCGGGCGTACGGTGCGCCGAGACGATGCGCTTCTCGAAGCCGATACCGAGCGCTTCAAGCGTTTCGGCGGCGTGGCGCATGGTCGGCCAGTCGGACTGGCTGCCCATGATGATGGCGACATCGGCGCGCGGCATATCCTGCCCCTTAAGGTTCCGAGACCGCCGCATAGAGGAAATGCTGAAAAGCCGCAAGGAAGCCGTCGCTATCCGGACATCGGCGTGAACGGCCGGCGGGACGAGCATTCCCCGACCGATGGGGTGTTGCTATTAACGGCATCATGGTGCGATTGGCTCTTGTATTGGCTGTCTTGACCGTAATGGGAAATACGACGATCAACTTCATCGAGAAACCGCTCGAGGCAGAAGGCCCGTTTGGGCCTCTAGCGGGCACTATGCTTTCGCCGGAAAAGCTGTCCGGTCCGATCGTGCTGATTATACCTGGATCAGGACCAACCGATCGGAACGGCAATGGACCGCTTGGCCTAAACGCCTCGACCTACAAACTCTTGGCCGACGGGCTTGCCGCAAGAGGAATCGCCTCCGTTAGGATCGACAAAAGAGGCATGTTCGGAAGCGCAAACGCGGTGACGGACCCGAACGACGTGACGATAGCGGACTATGCCGCCGATATTCACTCCTGGGTCCGCACGATCCGGGAGCGGACGGACGCGCCTTGCGTTTGGGTCATGGGACATAGCGAGGGCGGCTTGGCCGCGCTCTTCGCAAGCCGGGACGACAAGGAAATGTGCGGGCTCATTCTAGTCTCGACTGCAGGCCGTCCGCTTGGCGAGGTTCTCAAGCAGCAAATCCAATCCCAACTGGCCGGAACCCCGCTTCTCGATCAGGCGCTGGCGGCGATAGCCATGCTGGAGGCCGGTCGGCAAGTGGATGTCTCGCAACTGGACTCTGCGCTTCTTCCCCTGTTCAATCCTGCCGTCCAGCGCTTTATGATCAGCGAATTCGCAATCGATCCTTCAGAGTTGATCGCCGAATACCGGAAACCGATCCTCATCGTGCAGGGCGAGCGGGATATTCAAGTTACCGTCGAGGACGCCAGGCGGCTGCATGCGGCCGCGCCAGCTTCGCGGCTTACGCTTCTTCCCGACACAAACCATGTCCTGAAGGAGGTCAAATCGTCCGACAGGGCAGCCAATATCGCCACTTATGGCGATCCAGGACTGCCCTTGGCTCCCGGCGTGGTCGGAGCCATTGCCGGCTTTATTTCCGATGCAAATGCGCGTGAGTGATTGCCGGCTTCCAAAGCGGAAGCTGTTCTCGTGTATCGCACTCAGGCGATGATGTCCGGGATGACCCTGTCCTCAAGGTCCTTCAGCCGGTCCTTGATGGCCAGCTTCTTCTTTTTCATCCGCTGAATCTGCAGAGCATCGCAGCCCATTGCGATCATGGCGTTGATGGCGGCATCGAAATCGGCATGCTCCTGCTTCAGGCGCGCGAATTCGAGACGAATTGCGGCCTGTTCCTGTTCCGACATCAATCCTGATTCCCCGGCGCCATCCCGGCGGAAGCCGGCCACGCAATGCTGCAGTCCCGCTACATAGCACATTCGCGCAATAGCGGAAATGCTACTACGGCATGTTCGACTTCGCCATATTCTGGTGGCAGACTGTCATCCGGTCGTCACACACGGTGTCCGGCGGCGGACGTCCATGTGGCAGCCGACGAGGAAAACGGAACAGGAGAAGAAATCATGGCTCTCGCTTCCCATCTTGAGGAATTGCAGAGAAAGCATGGCGATATAGACCGCGAGATTGACGAAGCCCTGACCCATCCCTCAACCGACGAACTCGAGATAACAGCCCTCAAGAGACGAAAGCTGGCGCTTAAGGATGAAATCGAAAAACTGAGAGCCCAGACAAGGCACTAGCCCCGACACTCGTCGGGACGGCAGGGACTGCTGGGAAAAGACGGCCGATGGCGGTTCAGCCATCGGGGTGGTTTTATTGCAGACCTTAAGCCTTCCAGAACTGGTCGAGCCAGACGTTGAGACGGGTGAATCCCATATCGTCCGTCGTGTAGATGCGTTTCGTCCCCGATACCTCGACTTTGACGAGCGCCGCGTCGAGCAGGATTTTCAGGTGTTGGGAAACAGCCGGACGCGAAATCGGCAGGCCGGCGGCGAGCACATTGACCGTTTTCGGGCCGCGCCTCAATTCTTCCAGTATGTGACGCCGCGTGGCGTCGCTGATCGCATGGAATGGGTCAGATGCAGGCATGCGCCTAGCGTAAGTCATTACTTACGTAGAAACAAGCGCACGAAAGATTAGCGCCGCGCCGCCGTCTCCGCATAGACACGCAGGAGTGCGATCAGCCGCTCCGCCTCGAGGCCGGCGGCGTCTTCGTCACGATCGAGCACGGCGCGGATGATATCGACATGATGTGCCGCTGATTCGGACAGCGATGCGTCTGCGCGGTAGCGAAACCAGAAGCGTCGGCTGTGCGTCTGCAACGGTGCTGCCGTACGCGCGGCATATATATTGTCGGCCGCCGCCGCCATCGCCTCGTCAAGCGTCTTGTCGGCCTCCAGATAGGCGACCACGTCGTCGTCCTCGACCGCCGCCTGCATGGCGAGCGCCGCCGCCTGAAACTTCGAAGCCGTATCACGGGTTATGAAACGCGCAGCGGACCGGGCAAGTACGGCTTCCACGCCGCGCCTCGCATCGAGCACCTTCAACCAGTCGGCGGCATGAAGCGGCGCTACGGAAAGCCCCGCGCGCGGACGGATATCGAAAAGCCCTTCCCAGGCGAGCCGCTGCACGGCTTCCCTGACCGGCGTGCGGCCAAGCCCAAGACGCTCGATCAGCACGCCTTCGGTCATGACACTTCCCGGCGCCAGTTCGAGCGTTACGATCATACGCTCCAGCGCGTGATAGGCTCTGGCCGAAGCCGGTTCGAAGGCAGCGTTTTGTTCGGTCGCGTTCAAACGCATCTCCTCTGATATACTTTTGATATATCATTCTCGGAAAGCGCTTGACAAGGATGGCGGAATGAAATATATCACGAATATATCAGAGGAGATGAAGCCATGTGGTCAGGTGTCATGCCCGCCGTCACGACGAAATTCACGGATGGCGACGAGTTGGATCATGCGGAAATGGAGCGCTGTTTCGCGCTGTTGATGGAAGCCGGTTGCGACGGGCTGATCGCCTGCGGCTCGCTCGGCGAAGGTCCGATGCTCTCCCATGACGAGAAGCTTGCGGTTTTCGAGACGATGAAGGGCGTTGCCGGACGCAAGCCGGCGCTGCTCACCATCAACGAAGCGGCGACACGCGACGCGGTTTCGCTGGCCAAACGCGCCGCCAAGGCCGGCGCCGACGGGCTGATGATCGTACCGAGCCCGATCTATCATACCAATCCGCGCGAGACGGTCGACACGCTGAAGGCGATCGCCGCTGCCGGCGGCCTGCCGGTGATGATCTATTCCAACCGCATCGCCTACCGGGTCGACGTCACGCTCGATATCATGGCGGAACTGGCGAATGATGACCATTTCGTCGCCATCAAGGAATCCTCGGACGAGATTCGCCGCTCGATCGACATCGTCAATCGCTTCGGCGACCGCTTCGATCTGTTCACCGGCGTCGACAACCTGGCCTTCGAGGCGCTGTCTGTCGGCGCGATCGGCTGGGTGGCGGGGCTCGTCACCGCCTTCCCCGCCGAGACCGTCGCGGTCTATCGCCTCATCAAGGCCGGCCGGATGGCCGAGGCGCTTTCGATCTATCGCTGGTTCCGTCCGCTGCTCGACCTCGACGTCTCGACCAACCTCGTCCAGAATATCAAGCTCGCCGAAGTCCACGCGATCGGCTCGAACGAGCGCGTGCGCATGCCGCGCCAGCCGCTCGCCGGCGCCGAGAGGGTCCGCGTCGAGAAGATCATCAAGGATGCACTGGCGACAAGGCCGGTCCTGCCGAAGCTCACCGTCGACAAGGCCGCCTGATAGCAGGCAACAGGCGGGGGAAATGCCGATGGACGGCGATAGCAGATCGGATATCGCTGTCATCGGTGCCGGCATCGTCGGCATCTGCGCCGCCGCATATCTTGCGGAAGCGGGGCGCTCCGTGGTCGTCATCGACCGCACCGGCATCTGCGAGGAGACGAGTTCCGGCAACGCCGCCGCCTTCGCCTTCTCCGACGTGTTGCCGCTCGCCCAGAAGGGCATGATGCGCAACCTGCCGCGGTGGCTGCTCGACCCGCTCGGGCCGCTCGCCATCCCGCCCTCCTACCTGCCGCGCCTTCTCCCCTGGCTTTACCGCTTCTGGCGCGCCGGCCATGGCGGCTATGAAGGCGCGCTCGCCGCCCAGGCTTCTCTGATGCGGCTTGCTGAATCCGAATGGATGGCATTGATGGAGCGCTCAGGCACGCGCTCCATGCTGCGCGAGGACGGTTCCCTGGAGCTCTATGAATCCGAGGCCGAGTTCAACGCCTCGCTGCCCGGCTGGACGGCACGCGAGCGGCACGGCATCGGCTTCCGCCACGTCGCCGGCGCGGAATTGGCCGAACTGCAGCCCGGCCTCGCGCCGCGCTTCGTCAAGGGCACTTTCGTCCCCGGCTGGAAAACCGTCTCCGATCCGATGCTGCTCGGCAAGGCCGTATGGAAATACGCGGAGAGCAGGGGCGCAACCTTCCGCAAAGGCAAGGTCGTGGAAGCAACATCGAGCGGCGACGGCATCTCGATCCGCCTCGAAGACGGCAGTTCCTTCAAGCCGGGCAGGCTGATCGTTGCTACCGGTGCATGGTCCCATCTGTGGGCACGCCGTTTCGGCGACACGATCCCGCTCGAAACCGAGCGCGGCTACAACACGACGCTTCCGACCGATGCCTTTGACCTCAAACGACAACTGATCTTTGGCGGCCATGGCTTCGTCGTCACGCCACTTGAAACCGGGCTCCGGGTCGGCGGCGCCGTGGAACTCGCAGGGCTCGACCGGCCGCCCAATTTCGCTCGCTCGAAAGCCATGCTGGAAAAGGCATGTCTCTTCCTTCCAGGGTTGAAGGCCGACAGTGGTCGCGAATGGATGGGCTTCCGCCCTTCGCTTCCCGATTCCCTGCCCGTGATCGGGCGTGCCCGTTCCGCCGCGAATGTCTATTATGCCTTCGGTCACGCCCATCTCGGCCTGACCCAGGCCGCGGCAACGGGGCGCTTGATCCGCGACCTCGTTTCGGGCGAGGCTTCCCCGATCGATCTTTCCCCTTTTCGCCCACCGCGCTTCTAGAGGCATATCGTGGCACGCCACTCCTTCTTCTGCATCGACGGTCACACCTGCGGCAATCCGGTCCGGCTCGTCGCCGGCGGGGGTCCGCAGCTTCAGGGTTCCACCATGCTGGAGCGGCGCGCGCATTTCCTCGCCGAATATGACTGGATCCGTACCGGCCTCATGTTCGAGCCGCGTGGCCATGACATCATGTCGGGCTCGATCCTCTACCCGCCGACGCGCGACGACTGCGATATCGCCATCCTCTTCATAGAGACCTCGGGATGCTTGCCGATGTGCGGCCACGGTACTATCGGCACGGTAACGATGGCGATCGAGAACGGGTTGGTAAAGCCGAAGACGCCGGGCGTGCTGAGACTGGACACGCCGGCCGGGCTGGTCGTGGCCGAATATCGCCAGGAAGGCCAGTATGTCGAGGAAGTGCGCATCACCAACGTGCCTGCCTTCCTCTACGCCGAAGCGCTCGAGGTCGAGTGCCCGGTTCTCGGCCCCCTCAAGGTCGACATCGCCTATGGCGGCAATTTCTATGCTATCGTCGAGCCGCAGGAAAACTACCGCGATATGTCCGATCACTCGGCGGGCGACCTCATCGCCTGGAGCCCGGTCCTGCGCACAAGGCTGAACGAGGCCTACGCCTTTGCCCACCCCGACCACCCCGAAATCAACCGGCTCTCACACATATTATGGACAGGTAAGCCCACGAATAGCGAAGCCGATGCCCGCAACGCTGTATTCTATGGTGACAAGGCCATCGACCGCTCGCCCTGCGGTACCGGCACGTCGGCGCGCATGGCGCAGCTTCACGCCAAGGGCAGGCTGAAGGCCGGCGACAGCTTCGTCCATGAATCGATCATAGGCTCGCTCTTCAAGGGCCGCGTCGAGGCCGAGGCTACAGTGGCGAACAAACCTGCCATCGTGCCGTCGATCGGCGGCTGGGCGCGAATGACGGGGCTGAACACGATCTTCATCGACGACCGTGATCCGTTTGCGCATGGCTTCGTGGTCACCTGAGTGGCCCGAGTGCCGTGCGGTTTTGGTTTTCCGGAACGCAAGGAATCACTGAAAGTTGATGGCGCTATCAAATTAGCTTCGACGAAAGCTGTGAGGAACCGGATTCGACGCAAGGACATTGCGCTATGCCAGTGCTAGCTTCCGGCTAGTCCAGCGGGCGGAAGGGAGCGAGATAAACGACAACGCGACCCGAACCGGCAGCATGGAGAATGCGACCGGACACACGAAAAAGCCGGTTGCAATCCGGGCTCAAGAAGTTACGACTAGGGGAAATACAAAGGGGCGCGCCGTTGCAGCGACGTCCCAGGGGAGCCGATAACATATGCACTATTTCGTCCAGCAGCTTATCAACGGGCTGACACTGGGGTCGATCTACGGGCTGATCGCGATCGGCTACACGATGGTCTACGGCATCATCGGCATGATCAATTTCGCCCATGGCGACATCTTCATGGTTGGCTCGTTCGTGGCGCTCGCCACCTTCCTGATCTTGACGACCGTGTTCGGCTTCGCCTTCCTTCCGGTGGTGCTTCTGATCGTCGTGATCGTGGCGATGATCTTCACAGCCGCATGGGGATGGACGGTCGAGCGTCTTGCCTACAGGCCGCTGCGAGGCTCCTTCCGGCTTGCGCCGTTGATCACCGCGATCGGCATGTCGATCACGCTACAGAACTTCGTGCAGGTCACCCAAGGCGCCCGTGTCAAGCCGCTGCCGCCGCAGATCACCGGCGGCATCAAGATTTTCAGCGCCAGCCCGACCGAC
>JBDZVC010000185.1:0-8219 GCA_040255475.1 Phyllobacteriaceae bacterium
TCGCCACCTGACGGGCGAAGCCCATCTCGTGCGTGACGCAGATCATGGTCATGCCCTCTTCCGCGAGGCCGACCATAGTCTCCAGCACTTCCTTGATCATCTCCGGATCGAGTGCTGAAGTCGGCTCGTCGAAGAGCATGATGCGCGGGTTCATGCAAAGCGAGCGCGCGATCGCCACGCGCTGCTGCTGTCCGCCGGACAATTGGCCCGGATATTTATTGGCCTGTTCGGGGATTTTTACGCGATTCAGGAAGTGCATGGCCGTCTCTTCCGCCTTCTTCTTGGGAACCTTGCGCACCCAGATCGGCGCCAACGTGCAGTTCTCCAGGATCGTCAGATGCGGGAAGAGGTTGAAGTGCTGGAAGACCATGCCGACCTCGCGGCGCACTTCGTCGATCTTCTTCAGATCGTTGGTGAGTTCGATTCCGTCGACGATGATCTTGCCCTTCTGATGCTCCTCCAGCCGGTTGATGCAGCGGATCATGGTCGACTTGCCCGAACCAGACGGCCCGCACACGACGATACGCTCGCCGTTCATGACCTTCAGGTTGATGTCCTTCAGCACATGGAACTCGCCATACCATTTGTGCATGCCGATAATATCGATGGCGACGTCTGTGGCGGATACCTTCATGCGGTCCTTGCGGACCTCGATGTCTTCGGCCTTGACGGCGTTTTCGGTGGCCATGGAGTTTCCCCTTATCGTTTGTGGCCGGTATCGAGCCGGCGTTCCATGAACATGGAATACCGGGACATGCCGGCGCAGAAGACGAAATAGATGAAGCCGGCGAAGACAAGTCCAGTCATAGGCGTCTGCGCGCTCGCCCATGATGCGTCGGAGAAGTTCTGCTGAACCGAACCCAACAGATCGAACATGCCGATGACATAGACGAGCGTCGTGTCCTTGAAAAGGCCGATGAACTCGCTGACGATACCCGGAATGACGAGCTTGATAGCCTGCGGCAGGATGACGAGGCGCATCTTCTGGCTATAGGTCAGGCCGAGTGAATCCGCGCCCTCGAACTGGCCTTTCGGGATGGCTTGCAGGCCGCCGCGGATAACTTCGGCCATATAGGCCGAAGCGAAGATCGCCACGCCCACGATGGCGCGCAGGAGTTTGTCGAAATAGGTGCCCGGCGGCAGGAAAAGCGGCAGCATGACGCTTGCCATGAACAGCACCGTGACCAGCGGTACGCCGCGGATAAGTTCGATGAAAGCGACGCAGGCGGCCTTGACGATGGGCAGACGCGAGCGCCTGCCGAGCGCCAGTATGATGCCGCAGGGCAATGAAACGGAAATTCCGACGAAGGAGAGTATCAGCGTCACCATCAGCCCGCCCCAGAGCGGCGTCTCGACATGGACGAGGCCGAACCAGCCGCCGAGCAGCAGGACGAAGGCGACAACCGGAAACACGATGAAAAGGAGAAGCGCATTCAGCCCCTTGCGCGGAATACGTGGTATCAGGAGCGGCACCAGCAGTGCGATGAACATGACCGCCACCAGATTGACGCGCCAGCGCTCCGACGCCGGATAGCGGCCGTAGATAAACAGTTGGAGCTTGTCGGCGACGAAGGCCCAGCATGCGCCCGACCAGCCGTCGGGCTGAACACCGCCCTGAACGGTAGTGGCGCAGACGCTGCGGTCGCCACCGGTCCATTGAGCCGAGAGAAATAGCCAGTCGACAAGCGGCGGGATGGTGAGGATCAGCACCGAGACACCGACGATCGTGAGGATCGAATCGGTAATCGAGGAGAACAGGTTGGTGCGCAGCCAATGCCCGGCGCCGTATTCGGAGCGCGGCGGCGCCTCGGCAATGGCCATTTCGGTACGGACGAAGGAGAGATCGTGTTCCTGCATGATCAGGCCCTACCTCTCCACCAGAGCCATCTTGGCGTTGAACCAGTTCATGAAAAGCGACACGAGCAGGCTCAACCCGAGATAGACCGCCATCCAGATGGCGACGATCTCGATCGCCTGGCCGGTCTGGTTCAGTACCGTCCCGCCGATGGCGACAAGATCTGCATAGCCGATCGCGACCGCCAGCGAGGAGTTCTTCATCAGGTTCAGATACTGGCTGGTCAGCGGCGGAATGATGATTCTGAGCGCCTGGGGCACCACAACGAGGCGCAGTGTCGTGCCTGGCCGAAGACCGAGCGCATGCGCGGCCTCGGTCTGGCCGTGGGGCACGCCCATGATGCCGGCACGCACGATCTCGGCGATGAAGGCGGCCGTATAGAAGGAAAGCGCAAGATAGAGCGACAGGAATTCGGGCTTAACCTGGATGCCGCCATTGAGGTTGAAGGTCGAGAGCTTCGGCACCTCGAAGGACAGTGGCATTCCGGCGAGCAGGAAGGCCAGCACGGGCAGGCCGACGATCAATGCGATCGAAGTCCACAGCACCGGAAATTGCTGCCCGGTCGCCATCTGCCGCTGTGTTGCCTTCACCTTTACGAAGATCGCGAGCGCGACGGCGATGAGGAATGCGAGCCCCACCAGCCACGCATGCTCGCCCCAGATGAATTTCGGGAAGTAGAAGCCGCGGCTGTTGAGGAACATGCCGAGCGGCATCTGGATGCTCTGCCTCGGCTGCGGCAGCACCGACAGCACACCGATATACCAGAAGAAAATGACGAGCAGCGGCGGAATGTTGCGGAAGATTTCCACATAGACCATGCAGATCTTGCGGATCAGCCAGTTCGTGGAAAGCCGGCCGATACCGATCAGGAAACCCAGGATCGAGGCGGTGATGATGCCGAACACCGAAACGAGCAGCGTGTTCAGGAAACCGACGAAAAGCGCCCGTTCGATCGTGGAATCGGACGAATAGGCAATCAGCGCGTCGCTGACATCGAAGCCGGCTCTCCGTTGGAGGAAGCCGAAACCGGATGCGATATGGGCTCTCTGCAGATTGTCGACCGTATTGCCGATGATCCAGTAGATGAAGCCGACAAGGAAAATGAAAAGCAGGGACTGGAAAAATATCCCGCGTATCCTGGGATCATAGAGCGGCGATACCTTGCCGGTGTCGATCCTGTGCAACGTGTCCTGTGACGCCATGGTCGCTCCTCAGCAAGAGGGCGGGAGGCGGACAGGCCGCCTCCCGGAACCGATGCGATGCGTCAGCGAATGGGCGGTGCGTAGAGGATGCCGCCCTTGTTCCAGAGCTGGTTCAGGCCGCGCTTGATCTTGAGCGGGCTGCCCTGGCCGAGATTGCGTTCGAAGGACTCGCCGTAATTGCCGACGGCCTTGACGATGTTGACGACCCAGTCCTCGCTCACGCCGAGGTCGGCACCGTATTTGGAGCCTTGCTCCTGGCCGAGGACGCGCCTGATCTCGGGTTTGTCGGAGTTCTTCATTTCATCGACATTGGCCTGCGTGATGCCGTCCTCCTCGGCGATGATCATCGCGTTGAGGGTCCACTTCACGAGGTCGAACCATTGATCGTCGCCCTGGCGGACGGCGGGGCCGAGCGGCTCCTTGGAGATGATCTCCGGCAGCACGACATGGTCATCGGGATTCTTGAGCGACAGGCGGATGGCGTAAAGGCCCGACTGGTCGGTCGTATAGACGTCGCAGCGACCGGCATCATAGGCGGCATTCGTTTCTTCGAGTTTCTCGAAGACCACCGGATGGTATTCCATGTGGTTGGCCTTGAAATAGTCGGCCAGGTTGAGCTCGGTCGTCGTGCCGGTCTGCACGCACACAGACGCGCCGGAGAGTTGCAGCGCCGAAGTGACGCCGGAAAGCTTCTTGGCGTTGATCATGAAGCCCTGGCCGTCATAGTAATTGACGCCGGCGAAGTTGAAACCCAGTTCGGTATCGCGCGTCTCGGTCCAGGTCGTGTTGCGCGAAAGGATGTCGATCTCGCCCGACTGAAGCGCGGTGAAGCGTTCCTTGGCCGTAGTCGGCGTGAATTTGACCTTGTTGCCGTCGCCGAAGATGGCTGCGGCGACCGCACGGCAGATATCGACGTCGAAACCCTTCCAGTTACCGCTGCTGTCAGGCGCCGCGAAGCCCGCGAGCCCCGTGTTCACGCCACACTGCACGAATCCTTTTTTCTTCACCTCGTCCAGCGTCGACGCATTGGCCGACGCAGCCATGTAAGCCAGTGCTGCGGCGCTCAGAATGCCTGTAACAAGAGCTTTTCGCATGTTTACTCACCCTTTATCGTTATTCCGGTGCCGCAGCCCGGTGTTTTTTTCCCTCGCGAAAGCAGCGGTCCAAACATGGCTGGCGCCATGACGTCCCTCCCCACCGGGGTGCTCTCCCATTCGCGGATACCATCGAAAGCGATTATTGGGCGGCGGTCAAGTACGAAAGGCGGCAAAGATGTGTCGTAGACCGGTGCTTTCGTTTAAATCCGCGCTCTATTGGCATACTATTGCGCGAGAACCGAAGGATGACGCAATTTCCGTTCCGGCTTTCCCTTCTTCAACGGTCTTTTTCCTCACCCGACAAGAAGAGATTGTCCACAGGCGCAATAAAGCGGGCGCCCGAACGAGAAAAGAACCAGTCGAACCGCCGGCAGTCGCGTCAGCCATTGCGGGGGTTTTTCCGCCTCCGAACCCGGTATCTCGGAACAGGTAGCAGTTCATCGCGTCTGAAGCGAAACGCGGCGCGGCGGCGCGCCAGCCAGCGAGCGACGAACAGGGCCGGGAGCAGGCCTACGGCGTAACCCGCGACCACGTCCGATGGATAATGCGCGCGGGCGGCGATACGCGTCGTTGCCACGAAAGCGCACAATAAAAAGAACGGGATGCGCGCCTTCGGGAACCAGAGCATGAGCGCCATCGCGATCGCGCCCATGGTGGCGGAATGCCCGGAAGGAAAGCTGTTGAATACGTCCGCGGAGGTGAAGGGCCGGAAATGGAGCGACCCGCCTTCATCGAAGAGGGTGGGCCTCGCCCGGCCGATCAGCACCTTGCTTATGGTGACGACGATCCTCGCAAACCCGACGGCCACGAATACGTAGCCGGCCTGGGCGAATAGAAAGGCGAGCCGGGAACGGCCGAAACGGCTTCGCTCTCCCCAGTCGAGGAAACCGATGCCGACGAACACGAGTGCCGCCGCCCCGAGATACCATTGCGATTTGCCGACATCGGTGATCTCCGCCATAGCGGCCACGAACGGGGAATGGCTCGCGCGGACGAAAAGCGTGGCACCGTCATCGAGGAAATGCGCGGCGAATATCGCCACGACAGCACAAAGCGCCATCCACGTCATCGACCGCGTCCAAGCCGGGGGCCCGATCGGCGGTTGCGGCCGGATCAGGGAGAGCCATGCGGCCTTGAAGGCCCGCGCGGCGCGAGGCGATCGGCCGGCAGGCGGCGGCGCTTTGTCTTTCACCGGAGAATCCATCCTGGCTCAATCCGTACAGGTTGCACCCGCCCCGTACGGCGACTATGCCTCTTTCACATTTGCTAACAGGGCAGGACGCATATGGCGAGACGGATCGACAACAAGATGGGCACCAACACGCAGCTTGCCCACATCGGCAACGATCCGCGTGAGTTTTACGGCTTCGTCAATCCGCCGGTCGTGCATGCCTCGACCGTTCTCTATCCCGATGCCGCGACGATGGTTTCGCGCAAGCAGAAATACGTCTACGGCACACGGGGAACGCCGACGAGCGATGCATTGTGCAGCGCGATCGATCATCTCGAAGGCTCCGCCGGGACCGTGGCGGTGCCCTCCGGGCTGGTCGCCGTCACCTTGCCGCTGCTCGCCTTCCTGTCGGCCGGCGATCACGTACTGATCACCGATTCGGTCTATCATCCCACCCGCAACTTCGCCGATACGATGCTGAAGCGGCTCGGGGTCGCGGTCGACTATTATGATCCGGAGATCGGCGCCGGCATCACCGGGCTCCTGAAGCCGAACACGAAGGTCGTCTTCACGGAATCCCCTGCGTCGAATACTTTCGAGATGCAGGACATCCCGGCGATCGCGAAAGCGGCGCATGCTGTCGGCGCGATCGTTATGATGGACAACACCTGGGCGACGCCGCTTTATTTCCGGCCGCTCGACCACGGGGTCGACGTTTCCATCCACGCCGCCACCAAATATCCGGGCGGCCATTCGGACGTGCTTCTCGGCACCGTTTCCGCCAACGAGGCGTGCTGGCCGCAGCTTCGTGAAGCCTTCACCACAATGGGTGTCTGCGCCGGTCCGGACGATGTCTATCAGGTGTTGCGCGGGCTGCGCACGATGGGTGTGCGGCTTGCCCACCACCAGAAGAGCACGCTTGACATCGCGCGCTGGCTGGAAACGCAGGATGGCGTGGCGCGCGTCCTGCATCCCGGCCTCGAAAGCCACCCTGGCCACGCGCTATGGAAGCGCGATTTTTCCGGTGCAAGCGGCATCTTCTCGATAGTGCTTGACGGTGGCGGAGAAAGAGAAGCGCATGCTTTCCTCGACGCGTTGGATATATTCGGCCTCGGCTATTCCTGGGGCGGCTATGAGAGCCTCGCCGTCGCCGTCTTCCTCGGCGACCGCACCGTGAAGAAGGAATATGAAGGCCCGATCATCCGGCTTCAGATCGGGCTGGAAGATGCGGAAGATCTAAAGGACGACATCCTGCGCGGACTCAAGGCCGCGCGGGGCTGACCACCGCCACCGGCCAAGCCGTCAGCCGTTCACCCGGCGAACTTCGCTGACGGCCTTGTCTTCCTTGAGCTGGGAAAGCAGCCGGTTCAGGTGCTTCAGGTCCCAGACCTCAAGATCGAAGAGCATCTCGGTGAAATCGGGTGCGGTGCGCGCCATTGACAGCGTATGGATGTTGGCGTCGTTGTCCGCAATGATCTTGGAGATTTCGGCAAGCGATCCGGGCGCGTTGATCGCCGTCACCGAGATCCGGGCCGGAAAGCGCTCCCGATGCTCCTCTCCGATATCCCAGCGTACGTCGATCCAGCGCTCCGGCTGATCGTCGAAGGCGGTCAGTGACGGCGACTGGATAGGATAGATGGTGATGCCCGAGCCGGGCTGTAGGATGCCGACGATACGGTCGCCCGGCACCGCACCCTCCGGCGCGAAACGTACCGGCAAATCGCCACGCACGCCGCGGATCGGCAACGCCCCGTTCGCCTCCGCCTCCTTGCCGCCCGATTTACCGCTCTTTTTCCGCCGCGAGGATGACCGACCGGGGATATGGAAGAGCATGCCGGCAGCATTGCGCAGGTTGAACCAGCCCTCCTGGCGCGAGGCGACCGGCACGACGGTCGCCACACGCTCGTCCTTGTAATCGGGGAAAACGGCTTTCAACACATCGGTCGAGGGGAGTTCGCCACGCCCCACCGCAGCCAGCACGTCCTCAACGTCCTTGCGCGCAAGACGCGGCAGTACCGGTTTCAGGCCGTCCTTGGAGAACGGCTTCCCGGCTCGCTCGAAGGCGCGCTCGAGGATGCGCATGCCGAGGCCCGAATATTGCTTGCGGATCGCGGAGCGCGTCGCCCGGCGGATAGCGGAACGGGCTTTGCCGGTGACGACGATGGACTCCCAGGCGGCCGGCGGCACCTGCGCCTTGGAGCGGATGATCTCGACCTCGTCGCCGTTTTTCAGTTCGGTGACGAGCGGCATGATGCGGCCATTGACCTTCGCGCCGACACAGGTGTCGCCGACGTCCGTATGGACGGCGTAGGCAAAGTCGATGGGCGTGGCGCCGCGCGGCAGCGCGATCAGCCGGCCCTTCGGCGTGAAGCAGAACACCTGGTCCTGGAAGAGCTCCAGCCGTGTGTTCTCAAGAAAATCCTCCGGGTTGTCGCCTTCCGAAAGCGCTTCGATCGTCTGGCGCAGCCAAGCATAGGCATTGGTGTCTTTCGAGATCGCATGTGCGGCGCCATTGGGGCCATTGCCCGCATCCTTGTAGATCGAATGCGCCGCCACGCCGTATTCGGCGACGCGGTTCATCTCGCGGGTACGAATCTGCAGCTCGACACGCTGGCGGGACGGCCCCACGATGGTAGTGTGGATCGAACGATAGTCGTTCTGCTTCGGCGTGGAGATGTAATCCTTGAACCGGCCCGGAACCATCGACCAGGTCGTATGGATGGCACCGAGCGCGTGGTAGCATTCCTCGACCGTGTCCACGATCACGCGGAAACCGAAAATGTCGGAAAGCTGCTCGAAGGAGAGCGCCTTCGTCTCCATCTTGCGGAACACCGACCACGGCTTCTTCTGCCGGTTCTTCACCGTCGCCTTTATCTGGTACTTCGCGAACAGCG
>JBDZVC010000186.1:0-8217 GCA_040255475.1 Phyllobacteriaceae bacterium
ACCGGGGCGCCGTTGCGGATGGAATCGGGCGTGCGGCCATCCTCCATCGCCGCCAGATAGACGAAGGGCTTGAAGGCCGAGCCGGGCTGCCGGCGCGCTTCCGAGGCGCGGTCGAACTGGCTGTTGGCGTAATCGTAGCCACCGACCATGGCGCGCACCGCGCCGGTATTGTCGATGGAGACGAGCGCGCCCTGGCTGACATGCCGCTTCTTGCCGTCCTCCTGGATCAGGCGGTGGATCGCACCTTCGGCGACCGTCTGCAGGTCGAGGTCCACTGTCGTCTGCACGACGATGTCGGAACGGACCTCGCCGATCAGGTCCGGCAATTCGCCCATGATTTCGTCGGCGACATAGTTCTCCGAGCCGGTCCAGTAGGAGGCCACGCGCGTCGGCGGCGCGCTCATGGCGCTCGCCATCTGCTTCTCGCCGATCATGCCCTGGTCGCGCATCGACGCCAGGACGAGCTGGGCGCGCTTCTCGGCCGCCTTCGGGTCGCGCGCCGGCGACAGGCGCGACGGCGCCTTGACCAGCCCGGCGAGAAGCGCTGCTTCCGACAACGTCACGTCATGCGCCGACTTGCCGAAATAGCGGCGCGCCGCCGCCTGCACGCCATAGGCGCCGGAACCGAAATAGACCCGGTTCAGGTACATTTCGAGGATCTGGTTCTTGGTGAATTTGTGCTCGAGCCAGAACGCCAGAAGCACTTCCTGGACCTTGCGCCTGATGGTGCGGTCGGGCGTCAGGAACAGATTCTTGGCAAGCTGCTGGGTGAGCGTCGAACCGCCCTCGCTGATGCGGCCGCCGAGCAGGTTGGAAACCAATGCCCTTCCGAGGCCAAGCGGGTCGATGCCGAAATGCGAATAAAAGCGGCGGTCCTCGATGGCGATGACGGCCTCGGGGATATAGGGCGACATCTGCTGCAGACTGACCGATTCGCCGCCCGTCATGCCGCGATTGGCGATAAGCTTGCCGTTCACGTCGACGATCTTGACGTTTGGCGGCCGGTCGGGGATCGCCCAGCTTGTCGCGCTCGGCATCTGCGCACCGTAATAGGCGACCATACCGGCCACGGCGATGCCACCCCAAAGGGCAAGGACGAGCGACCAGTAGGTCAGCCGGGCGAGGAGCGGGAAAAGGCCGCTTCTCCTGCCACGCCGGCCGCGACCGCGCCGCCTGGATCGCCCTTTGGTCGAATTCTTCCGCTGTCGCGGCGATACCATACGATCGTCCTCGCGGGCGGAAAGACCGGAGCGCGAAGGCTCGCCGAAATCCGGATCGATGCGTCGGCTGCTTTTCCGCCTGGCCATTCCCACCCTTTTTGCCGTCCCGCGCGCTTGCGAAGCGCATCCCGGAGAGTAGGGCGAGGGCTTTAAGGCAGGGTTAAGCGGGTGCAACCGCGATCCGAAACGCCGGATGATCCCCGACCTCGATCACCGCTGATCGAGATCTCCGTTCCTTCTTGTCGCCATCAGCCCGAACGCCGTTTGACATAATTATGCATTGATGTCATAGCTATGACATGACGGACACGAACATACCGGCTCGACTGCGCGAGGAGCATTTGGCGGTCACCCGCGAAAGGATCGTCGCCGCCTATGCCGAACTGCTGGAGAAGGACGACATCGACCGCATATCGATGGCTATGCTCGCCAAGCAGGCTAATGTCGCCGAAAGGACGATTTTCCGGCACTTCCCCAATCGCGCGGACCTGATCTCCGCCGTCGGCGAGTGGATCAGCACGAATGTCTTCAGCCTGGTTCCATTCGACAGCCCCAACGATCTGCTGACGGGCTTCCGCGCGGCTTGCGAAATGTTCGACCAAAGTCCGCAGCTGGCGCACGCGATCGCGATAACCCGGCTGGGACGAAGCGCCCGAAGCGGTTTCCGCAGGCGTTTCATCGAATCGACCAAAGATGCGCTATCGCCGATAACCGGCGGACTCACGCAGGATGAGCGACGACGCGCAGAAGCGGTCATCACCTATCTCGATAACGTGCTGGCCTGGCACTCGATGCGGGAAGAATTCGGCATGTCCGGCTCGGAAGTCGCCGACGCCGTCGGATGGGCGCTCGGCGTCCTGATCGAGGATGTGCGCCGGCGCAATTCGGCCGGTCGTGACGATCCATGAACAAGGCAAACCCCAGAAAGCAACCGAGCATCACGGGAAACAACATGTCCACATTGCCCACGCTCATGATCGGGCTCGGCATCCCGATCTTCCTCACTGTCATCGTCCCACCGTTTCTCAACGGCATGGACCTCACCTGGATGGGCATTCCCGTGCTGTTGCTGTGGATGTTCCTGTGCATACCGGCGACCGCTCTTTGCCTGATCGTCTGCTGGTATGGCTTCGACCGGCACCGCTACCTCGCTGCCGAGGAGGACAAGCAATGATCATCGCGGTCTTCACGGTAATGATGGTGCTCTCGATCGCGGCGGCCGCCGCAGCCCGTTTCGGCATCAAGAATCTGGACATAGACCATATGCTCGTAGCAAGCCGCTCGCTGCCGGCGTTCATGGTCTTCATTCTCGCCGTGGGCGAGGTCTACAGCATAGGATCGGTGGTGGCTTTCCCTGCGGGCATCTACGCAAAGGGGATGGAGAGCGCCTACTGGTATATCGGCTATCTCATCCTCGCCTATCCGTTCGCCTATTTCACTGCACCGCTGATCTGGCGTGCAGCCCGCCGGCACAATGCACTGACCGTTCCGGAAGTCTTCGGCCGGCATTTCGAAAGCCGCCCGCTGGAAATCGTCATGTCCATCGGCGCGCTCATCGCCGTCGCCACGTGGGGACAGTTCCAGTTCGTCGGCATCAAGGTGGCGCTGGCCGAACTCGGGCTCAATTTGAGTCCGGCGGGGCTGCTCGCGACCGCTGCCTGCCTCGCGTTCATCTATGTCGGCCTTGCCGGCGTCAAAGGCTCCGCCTTCGTTGCCTTCATCAAGGACTCCGCCATGATGCTCGGTATCGTCGCCGTCGGAGTGGCCGGCATATGGGCGCTATGGGGGCCGTCACAGGCGGCGGCGACCGTTGTATCCATGCCCGACTCCCATCGGACCATGTCCTCGCCGGCTCTTACTTTCGCGGTCACGACCATCCTCTTCCAGGGCTTCGGCCTTTATCTGCAACCATCCGTCACCCCGTTCGTTTTCACCGGCAAATCGGAGGCCGCCGTCAAGAGCGCGACCGTCTTCATGCCGCTCTATCTGCTGATGCTGCCCTTCGGCGCGTTCGCGGCACTCTACGGCCTGGCGGTTCTTCCGGGCTCCTCAAACCCGAACCGGATATTCCTCGAGGTTGCCGAACATCTTCTGCCGTCATCGCTCGTAGGATTCGTCATCGCCGGGGCCTGCCTGGCCGGCATCCTGGTCTTGTCGGTGAATGCCCTGACCTGCGCCGCGATCGTGACCAGAAATCTTGTCCCCGGCATTCCGCCGCAAAAACAGCGGTTCTGGACGCGGGTCACGATCGCCCTGTTCCTGATCGTCGCCGCTACGCTCACGCTCGTCGCGCCGAAGCTGATGCTCAGTGTGCTGAACTTCAGCAACTACATCGCCATTCAGTTCGGCGTCGGCTGGCTTGCCATATTCTTCGGGCGCCGCGTTTCCGCGCTGTCCGTCGGACTGGGGCTCATCGTGGGCGTAGGCGTGGCCGTGGCGCTGTTCGCGACCGGCACCACGTTCTGGGGCATGAATGTCGGGCTGGTGGCGTTCGCGGCCAACCTTGTCGTCACCTTCGGCCTGGGGCGGCTGCTGACAGGATCGGACTTACGGGTCCCCGTCATCGGACAACGACACGTCGCCGGCGCAGACGCATGAGGAGATAGCCGTGAACAAGCAGGAATATTTTCGGCGCCTTCCGAAGGTCGACCTCCATCTTCATCTCGCAGGCACGTTGCAACCGAGGACCGTGATCGAACTCGCGCGAAAGAACGGGGTAGACCTGCCCACGCAGGACGAGGACAGCTTCTATCAGTTCAAGGATTTCTACGATTTCCTGGACATGCTCGAAATCATAGGCCGATGCATGATCACCAGGGACGATTTCGCCCGCGTCTCCTATGAAGCGCTGCGCGACGCCGGCAAGGCTGGAAACCTTCGCTACGCGGAATTGTTCTTCAATCCGCAATACCACTATCCGCAAGGCATCGACTACGCGACCATGGTGGACGGCTATATCGACGGGTTGGAGGCGGCCGAAAGGGACTATGGCGTCACCGGCAGGCTAATCCCTTCCATCAACCGGGAACTTGGACCCGGCGCCGCTGTCGACATGATGCGTGACGTCATCGACCACCGCCGTGACCACGTCATCGGCATCGGGATGGATTGCGCCGAATACAAGGGAAAACCGCATCTGTTCGCGGAGATCTACCAGATGGCCAAGCGCGCGGGGCTTCGTCGGACGGCGCATGTCTGCGAAGACAACCAGACATTGGAACAGGCACCACCCTCCCATGTCATCGACTGCCTCGAGATCCTCGACTGCGACCGGCTGGACCATGGCTACAACATGCTGGCCGACCCGGCAGTGGTCGGTCGCTGCCGCGATTGCGGGGTCCCATGCACCGTCTGTTCCCATACCTGCGTCGCTTCCCGGCTGCGGACAAGGTGGGACAACATCTCCCGGATGCACGAAGCCGGGCTCAACCTGGTCGTCTGCACGGACGACCCTCCGATGTTCGGAACGGACATAGGCAAAGCCTACGTCACGGTCTGCGAGGAGTTGCGGATGTCGCCGGCCGAAGCCGCCGACCTGTCCCTGGCCGGTGTGGATGCCACATGGTTGTCGGACGATGAGAAACGCGGCATGCGCCAGCGTTTCAAGTCGGAGATCGACTTGCTCGGAGCGGCGCTCGATTCAGCGTCGGGGGGATCGGCGCGGCAGGAAGCCCAACGCGCCTGACGGGTACGGCGGCTCAGTTCGTCGTGCTCACCCTGATCTCGACGATGTCGAGCGGATTGCCTTTGCCATCGAGGTCTGGATCGATGACGATCCTGCCGGCGCCTGACGGCTTCTTGTCCGGAAGGTCGATCTCGAAGAGGAAATCGTTGCGCTCGTGGCCGACATGGTAGCGCTTGCGGCCGCAATCGCCGAGGGCGCCGAGATCGCAATTGACCGACATCTCAGTTTCCTTGCCTTCCTCGGAATGCGCGACGATGTCGAAGACGGCATGCTTGCCGGCGATCCTCTCCAGCACGCCCTGGCCGACATCGAAGGCGAATTCCGAACGGGGGGAACCTGCCTGGATGCGCAGATACTTGCCGCCTTCCTCTTCCTTCACCTCGGCCTTTCCGGTCGCGGGGGCCGAAACCGTGGTCGGGTCGGCCGGCGAGAAGATGGTGATCCAGACCTCGCCATTCGCTGACGTGCCGGGGCCCTGCAGGCCGGCGCCCCGCGAAGAATCGAAATTCTCCTGCTCCACCGTCTTTGGCGGGTTGTCGCCGACGCCGGACGGGGGATTTCCCGACAGCAGGTCCAGACCGGCGGTGCCTGCCCACCAAAGGCCGCCGACGATCACCGCCAGCACCACGATCGTAAGAAGAGCGGAGGATGCCAGCGACCGGCGCTTCCGGCCCGATCGACGAGCCCGACGCGGTGCCTCCTCCTCCCCAAGCGAAAATACCGGATCCGAGGGTTCGCTGGGATCATCGCGGTCGCCAGGTTCGATCCTGGGCTCGAAGGCATGGCCCGTACCGCGGGGCTCCGCCTCATCGAGGATCGGAGAGCGAACCTCCTCGCCGGCCTCATGCCTGAGGTCGGGATCGACCGCGGGCGCCGCTGCAGGCGCGGACGGCTTCGGCGCCGGTCCGCCTTCCTCCGCCGGCAGGAACTCCGCCTCGATCTCCACGATCCGGATTTTCAAGGCCTTGCGCCTTGCCTCGGCGGCCTCGGACTGCGTGTCGCCGCTGGAGGCGATGGCGCGCTCCAGCGCCGCGAAAGCCGAACGATAGACCTTCACGCGATAGGCGCGGTCCTCGGGATTTCCCCGCTCGAAGGCAGTGCGTATCGCTTTCTCGATCGCGTCCAAATTGCGGCTCCTTCTGCGCCCGGCGATCATGGTTAACCGCAGGGAGGCCGGCAATCAATGCACGAAGCCGGCAAGGCGGGCCGCGATCCCCGGCTGATTTTGCAGACAATTGGAGATTGCCGGTCATGCCGCCTCTGCTACAACCGGCCTCGTCCCAAGCATTCGACCGGAAAGCACCCGATGGCCCTGCCAGATATCCTCAAGAAGAACCTCCGCCTTCCCGCGGTCGGCTCGCCGCTCTTCATCATCTCGCATCCGCCGCTGGTGCTGGCACAATGCAAGGCCGGCATCGTCGGCGCTTTCCCGGCGCTCAACGCCCGTCCGCAATCGCAGCTCGACGAATGGCTCCACGAGATCAGGGAAGAACTGGCGGCGCATGACCGCGCGCACCCCGATCGACCGGCGGCGCCCTTCGCGGTGAACCAGATCGTGCACAAATCCAACACCCGCTTGGATCAGGACCTGGCGCTTTGCGTCGAGCACAAGGTGCCGATCGTCATTTCCTCGCTGGGCGCGGTGCCGGAGGTCAACGATGCCGTCCACGCCTATGGCGGCATCGTACTGCATGACATCATCCATGACCGACATGCCCACAAGGCGATCGAAAAGGGCGCCGACGGGCTGATCGCGGTGGCCGCCGGCGCGGGCGGGCATGCCGGCACGCTGTCGCCCTTCGCGCTCATCCAGGAGATCCGGCAATGGTTTGACGGGCCGCTGCTCCTTTCCGGCGCCATCGCCAATGGCGGCGCCATCCTTGCGGCGCAAGCGATGGGTGCCGACCTCGCCTATATCGGCTCGCCCTTCATCGCCACAGCCGAGGCGCGCGCCGATGAAACCTATAAGCGGATGATCGTGGAATCGAACGCGACCGACATCGTCTATTCGAACCTCTTCACCGGCATCCACGGGAACTATCTGAAGGGCTCGATCCGCAATGCGGGCATGGACCCGGACAACCTCGCCCAATCCGATGCCTCCGCGATGAATTTCGCCGGCGGCTCGTCGAGAGCGAAAGCATGGAAGGAAATATGGGGCTGCGGCCAGGGCATCGGCGCGGTGAAGGAAATCGTTCCCGCCGGTACGCTCGTCGACCGGTTGGCACGCGAATATGCCGAGGCCAGAGCACGCCTGAAGATTTCGTCGGAAAAACAGGTCGCCGCAGCCTAGGGCCGGCTTCGCGAAAGTACGAGTCAACTTTCGCCAATCGGTCTGTTAGCCTGCCGCTCCTTATGCGTGCATTCGAGGTTCCCTGAAGATGTCTTCCCCGGTAGTCGTCGCGGCCATCCACGCGTCCCCAGTCTTCCTCGACAGGGCCGCGACCACCGAGAAAGCCATTTCACTGATCCGGGAAGCGGCCCGCCACGGCGCCCGGCTTATCGCCTTTCCCGAAACCTTCATCCCGGCCTTTCCCGTCTGGGCAGCCTTGTGGGCTCCGATCGAAAACCACGATCTTTTCGTCAGGATGGCCGAGCAATCGGTGTCGCCGCACGGCTTCGAGATCAACACCCTGCGGAGGGAAGCGAAGTCGCTTGGCGTCTGCGTTTCGATGGGTATCAGCGAAAGTTCGGACGCCAGCGTGGGAGCGCTATGGAACAGCAACATCTTGATCGGGCATGACGGCTCGATCCTGAACCACCATCGCAAGCTCGTGCCGACATTCTACGAAAAGCTCGTCTGGGCCTCCGGCGACGGGGCGGGCCTCAGAGTGTCCGCGACGCCTGCCGGTCGCGTCGGCAATCTGATCTGCGGGGAAAACACGAATCCATTGGCACGCTATGCCCTCATGGCGCAGAGCGAGCAAATCCATATATCGAGTTGGCCGCCGATGTGGCCCACGCGGCGCCCGAGCAGCGGCGGGAACTACAACAACGTTGCCGCCAACAGGATTCGCGCGAGCGCGCATTCCTTCGAAGCCAAGGCGTTCGGGATCGTGACAGCCGGATACATGGACAAGGCGATGAGGGAGTTCCTCGTCTCGCGCGACCCCGACGTGGCCGATATCATCGACGGAACCCAACGGGCGGCGAGCTTCTTCGTCGACCCGACGGGCGAAACACTCGGCGACCACCTGCAGGAGGAAGAAGGTATCGGCTATGCCGAGTTCGACCTGCAACGGTGCATCGAGCCGAAGCAGTTCCACGACGTCGTCGGCTATTACAATCGCTTCGACGTGTTCGACGTCACCA